>NZ_JBQHVO010000050.1:0-40987 GCF_052064465.1 Niallia sp. HCP3S3_B10
CAGTAAAGAACCAATATCAAATTAATGAAAAAGTGTTAAATTTAATATGGATAGGTGTTTTATATATGTCTCATTTGGCTAGGTCAGTTCACGGAGTCGCTTTTTTATTTTCTAATTGTTGTTTTTAACTAAAACTCTCTATAAACAAACGCATATTTCTTAAATATACGAAGAAAATGAGCGTTAACTCCTAAAACAAGCGTTAATCCTTCTTAGATTGATTAATTCACAAAGGAAAAACCGTCTATACCAGTGGTTTTGACGGTCTCATTACTGATTTTATTAAGCGTTAATAGTTATTTAACGCAAACTTATAGTTTTATATATTCATTGTTTAAACTTCTTTTTTATATGTTATAGATCTATCATGTTGATATTTTTATTTCCCTTTTTGAATCATATTAATTCGTACTTGCTGACAGCTACAATTGTTAGCAAGTACGAATTAATATGATTCAATGCACAACTCCTGGAACTATTGAATATGATGAGAGAAAAAAATCCCCGGCAATGTTGACGAGGATTTTTTTCTATTATCATTCATTATATACTCTATAATTTGTTAGAGCGTCAAATATGCATTTAGTACAAAATCTATATTCCCTGCCTCTTCTAACCAGAGTATCTACTAAACCATTTTCATCTGTCCGCCTGTTGAGTTTCTCAAAGTGTACACTTATTAAAGAATTCCTATTTTGAACTTCGCTACATAATTCACAAACACCTATTGTCCATTCACTCGGTCCTGGAGAAAGGAATCTTTTTGTTGCACATTCCATAAAGTATAATTTCTCTGTAGATTCATGTGTATCAATACTTATTAGTTTATGTACTAGACTAAAATTGAAATGCGAGAGTATATCATCGGTAACTATTCCATCTAGCTCAGAATTCCCCGCCTCTAGGCCCTTACACTCTGTACATATAGTATTGAACCTTTCTTGGTGCCCACTATTTGTATACTCAAGAATACTCTCTCCATTTTTTTGTTGTATAGCACTACCAATAATGAACATTTTGTTGAATTCCCTAACAAACTGGGCTATTACTTGTTCATCAGTAATTCTAATCATATTTTCCCAGTGAATTTGTGCAGCATGTTCTGTTGCATTATAGGAACCTAACCATAGGGTTTCATCAATAATAACAAATTTATGGTGCATAAGTGAATTCACACTTTCTTCTCCATTAACAACACCCCCAAGTTGAACACATTCCTTTGTATATGCTGTTGTCTCTATCCTATGTCTATTAGCATTATTATTAATAATAAACTTTTTTTGAGAATCGAATTTTCCAATTACCTCTAAAAATTCATTGTCATTAATAAATGCCATTGCAACATAAATCCTTTGTTTAGCATGCTTTAAGTCCAATAGCAATCTGTCTCTTATTTCAGAACGTCTTCCAGGTCTAGTGAAATATACTTCAATATTATTGGGCATTTTCTCATCTTCTTTACGTTTACTTTTTCTGTAACTCTTTTTAGACATGTTGCTCGTATCCTTGAAAGTTAAAATATAAAACCAACTTATTCCGTTCTTTCGTAATAAAATACCCAGGTCCTCTACAAGGATTCCAATTTTAGTACATTTTAATCGGGGAGGTTTTATTCCTCTTCCTCTTCCTCAGCTAAGATTCGATCTTTAGTTTCTTCAAAGGTACTAGTAAAATTTAGAATTATTTCTCTTCTTTCTATTATATTACTGTCATCACTTTCATTTGCTTTTTGTACTATATCCTGAAGATGACCAATAATTTTATCAAAGGACTTTTCTGTTATCCAAGTTTTAGCCGATGATATCTTTAGTAGCTCAATAGCATTGTTGAAGATTCTTTCTCTGTCATCCTTTTGTAAAGCGAGAACTGCCATAAATGCTGTTTGAAAATGGCGTTTGAACCTTATTTTATTTTTTTCATTTACAAAAGTTTCTAAAAATACTCCCTCAATTAAGAAAGAAGACCACTGGTTCTTTTTACCAAGAGAAAGTATGAAATCCTTTACATCTCTTGCTCCTCCATCGGCTGCCTGTAGTAAATTTCGTCCTAATTCTATAAGGAATTGAGATTCTAATTGATTTATTTTTTCTTTTCCTAATGAAACTAGTACATCAATTACAGGATTTTGCTGATACCAATTTCTTGACTTCAGATCAAATATTAGTTCATTTTGATACCATTCTAAAGGAACACCTGCTGACATTTTATAATACGGAGAACACTTTTCTAATGCTGTATTTAGCCGTTCAAGATGCCTTTGATTTAACAAAGCATGATTATGCAAATTTAGTATTTTTTCTATGCTTTCTATAGAGGGTTTAATAACTTTGCCTTCTTTAATTGGTTCTATTAGGTAACCAATAATAGAATCTTGTAATGTTTCATTTAATAAAGGCCAGAACATTTCATCAATAAAGGTTTTGGCCATTATATTACTGTAATTGTGTAATAAGTCACTAACCTTCCAATCCTCAATTGAAACGTCACTATCTATTGCTTTTTTTAATAAAGCATTTAAAAATAACTTTCCTCTTCTAAAAAATATCTCTTTGGTGATATCTCCATTAATTCTGTTCAAATTCTCAATTAATAACTTAAAGAAATAGGGGAATACAGAAGGATTTACATGTTGTAAAGTATTTTCTGCAAAATCTGTTACCCTTTCAGAATTATCGTCTAGATAGTGATGATTTTCAAAAATAGCTACAGCTAATTCCTTAACAAACGCGTGCTTTAGAAGAGGAGGTTGACTTAATACTATTGTCACTCCTAATTCTATTGCAACCTCAACTTCGAGCTTTGTGGGCGCATTATTTAAGGGATGTGCATAAACCCCTCTCATAGTTTTCATATGTTCTAATTTAATTTTTTGTGCTTTTGTAATTAATCCAAACTCTTCTGCTTCTCTAATTAACAAGCTATCAGTAGGTCTTTCTTTTCCCTCAAGGTCCTCTAATTTTCTAATTACTTTTTTTTTGTATTTCATGGTCCCTAGAAGACATATCATAAAACTTAAATTTCAGGGATTCAGCAATACTAATCCAATTAGTTATATAGGCTGCTCTTAAGGCATTACCATTTAAACAGGCCACAGTTTCATCAAATAAAATAATATCTCGATCCTCTACAATTTTCCCTTTTAATATATTAAAATCCATTAGAATACCTCCTAATTCCTAATAATATCTCTAGATGCTATGAATGTTTTACCTTCAAGAAGTGCTGCTCAACTATTTTTATTATTAATCTCTATATTGTTAAGGGGAAAGACTCCTTCCTTAAAACCTATTAATAAAAGATTAAGGTTTCGACTATTTCCTTTAAAAATCACCTTCATCATTGCAAAACAATTGTACCAATTATGAGTTAAATATCCTAATATAATACAAGTAACAAAAAAAGAGAGGTTACACCTCTCCTTTTCGAAGCTATATGTTTCTGTTTATTTGTTAACAATAAATGCTTTTTGGGTAGAAACGACGAGCTTCTAAACTCTTATTATACCATGTAAAGTAATGGTTAAATATTAGAAACTCGCTGTACCCGATGATTAAATTTTTCTTTCCAATATCCCGCAGTCATATCTTCGATGGCTACCCCATTTGAACTTTGAGCACCAATGAATTTACCATCACCTATATAAATGCCAACATGCCCGTCTTTTTTATACGTATCAAAAAAGACTAAATCTCCTGGCTGCATGTCCTTCTCTTCAACAGCTGTACCCATATTTTTTAATGTCTCCGTACTTACAGAAGTTTGCTCCCCTAATCTAACCCCTAACTGATTAAATGCCCAATAAACGAAACTTGAGCAATCAAACCTACCGTTCTTTACATCCTCTTGATTACGACCGCCTCCAAAGACATAGACGGAATTTCCAATCCACCGGTTACCTACCGTAGTAACATCATACTCACCGCCCGATTTCAGTTGAATATCTCCATCCTTAGATATTTGGGTACTATTCTTAAAGTTTTCAGCTAAGTTTATTACTTTATCGACATACCACTCCGCATGATTATAATGCCATATAGATTTTCTAGGGTCTGTTGCAAAGCCATTGCTAGATAAATAGTTAGCAGCAGCTGCTACTCCATCTGCAACGCTATAAGGGTCTGCCTTGCCATCATTATCTGCATCTACACCATAACCATTTCCTTTTTTTATTGTTTCTAAATCAGTTATATCTACGTTCTCTGCAACCAAACCTCCGCTAGATTCATACTTGTACCCTACCCAAGTACTCGGCATAAATTGCATGCTACCAATTGCCCCAACAGAAGAGGTCATAGTAGGACTAGTGGAAAAGCCCGTTTCAACGGAATGAATAGCAGCAAGATAGTACCAAGGTACACCGTATTCTTTTTCTCCGTATAAGTAGTACTTCATATACTGTGAAGGAATGGTAGTACTACTCGTATCTATAGTCGGATTAATGACCGTTGCAGTAGAAGGGATATCGGTTTGACCAAAAAATGAACTTCCCTTTTCTTCCCTCTTCTGTTCGTTGCTTATTGCTCCTTCTATTAACTCCTTCTCTTTTTTCATTTTCTTACTTTCCTCAAGGAGTTGTTGCGTTTGTTTCTTTGAAGCTGCCTCTTTCTGTTTTAACTGTTCAACCAACTTTTCCTTTTCATTTTGTTGTTCTTGCAACTGGGAAATCATGCCTTCTAATTCCACGTTGTTACTCGCAAGCTTTAAAGAAGTTTCTTCCAGTTCTTCTTGTAACGTAAATAATTGGCTTACTTTTTGGACATTATCAAGTAAAAATTGCTGTTTAGCAACCGTAGTTATAGACGTAACACCAACCATTAAATCTTGATGGATAATTTTACTTAGCTGACCATCTGGATCTATTTCCTTCATTTGCATTCTAATTGTTTCTAATCGATTGGAAATAATCTTTAATCTTTCCTGTTCTTTTTTTATAGTATGTTGATTCTGCTCCAACGCTTTATCGAATTGCTTCAATTGGCGCTCCAAAACTATCCGTTCATTTTGAAAGGTGTTTATTTCTTTATCCATCTTCGTAACCTGGTCCTCTTTTCACAAACAATTGACAATGTATCTTTATTTATATTATTGTGTTTGTGTAATAAACTAACTAACTATTATTTATTGGCACACATTATGTAAACATTATGGAGGAGGGGTTAGAAAAAATAGTGTAGTAATAATGTATAATCAAACATTTGACTTCTCTAGACATGCTTTCATGGGTTTAAAAAATGTTTTTTCGATTAGAATCCTTTTGGTCCCTTCCATTAAATATAGTGAGAAAAAATATTTGCGATGGGATATAGAAATGAAGGATTCCCCTTCCCTCTTCTTTTAAGACAAAAATAAAAAATAAAGGATGATCTAAATGGTTGATTACAATTCAAAACATTATTTGCAAAAAGTTGATGCTTGGTGGCGAGCAGCCGATTTTATCTCAGTCGGACAATTGTATTTAAAAGATAATCCATTACTGCAAAGACCAATAGAAGCTAACGATGTAAAAGTGCATCCAATTGGTCACTGGGGCACCATTTCTGGTCAAAACTTTATCTACGCTCATTTAAATCGTGTCATTAACAAATATGATTTAAATATGTTCTATATTGAAGGACCTGGACATGGCGGCCAAGTAATGGTTTCTAATTCTTATCTAGATGGAAGCTATACAGAAATTTATCCCGATATTACCCAAGATGTAGAAGGCTTGAAAAAATTATACAAACAATTCTCATTCCCTGGTGGTATAGCTAGTCATGCTGCTCCAGAAACTCCTGGGTCTATTCATGAAGGGGGAGAATTAGGTTATTCCCTTTCTCATGCTACAGGAGCTATATTAGATCATCCTGATATCATTGCAGCAGCGGTTATTGGTGATGGCGAAGCAGAAACTGGACCACTTGCTGCGAGCTGGTTTTCCAATTCTTTTATTAACCCGGTGACAGATGGTGCAGTACTGCCGATTCTTTACCTAAATGGTGCAAAGATCTCTAATCCAACTATTCTTAGTCGGAAGTCAAATGATGAATTATCCAAATACTTTGAAGGTTTAGGCTGGGAGCCATTCTTTATAGAAGGCGATGACCCACAAAAAGTTCACCCAATCATGGCAGAGAAATTAGATGCAGCTATTGAAAAGATTAAAGCAATTCAAGAGAAAGCTCGTGCAGGTTCTGCTGAAGAGGCTACCATGCCTATTTGGCCAGTCCTAATTGTTCGTACTCCAAAAGGCTGGACTGGACCGAAAGCATGGGATGGTGAACCAATCGAAGGTAGCTTCCGTGCTCACCAAGTTCCAATCCCTGTAGATTCCCATCATATGGAACATATTGATGCATTAGTGGATTGGATGAATTCCTACAAGCCAGAAGAATTATTTACACCAGATGGTCAATTAGTGGATGATGTAAAAGAAATAGCACCAAAGGGGAACAAAAGGATGGCTATGAATCCTATTACAAATGGTGGCCAGCATCCTCAACCTTTAGATTTACCGGAATGGCGCGAACATGCAATTGACACAACTACTAAAGGATCTGTGATTGCTCAAGATATGATTGTTTTTGGTGGATATGCTCGTGACATTATCAAAAACAATCCAGAAAACTTCCGTATTTTCGGACCAGATGAATCGAAGTCAAATCGTTTAAATAAAGTATTTGAAGTGACGAAACGCCAGTGGATGGAAAAAGCAGAATTTCCACGAGATGAATGGCTATCCCCAGTTGGCCGCGTAATTGATAGCCAATTGTCTGAACACCAAGCAGAAGGTTTCCTTGAAGGCTATGTCTTAACCGGTCGTCATGGATTTTTCGCAAGTTACGAGGCCTTCTTCCGTGTGGTTGATTCCATGATAACGCAACACTTCAAATGGCTACGCAAAGCGAAGGAACAAGCATGGCGAAAAGAATACCCAGCATTAAACCTAATCGCCACCTCAACAGTATTTCAACAAGATCATAATGGTTATACACACCAAGATCCCGGAATGCTGACACATCTTGCTGAGAAAAAACCAGAGTTTATTCGTGAATATTTGCCTGCTGATGCCAATACATTGATGGCTGCCATGGAAAAAGCACTCCAAGACAAAAATGTAATTAACCTAATCGTTTCTTCTAAACATCCACGTCCTCAATTTTATTCAGCAGATGAGGCAACAGAATTAGTGAACAAAGGTGTGAAAGTAATTGATTGGGCTTCAACAGATGCAGGTGAAAAACCAGACGTAGTTGTTGCTGCAGCAGGAACAGAACCAAATCTAGAGGCATTGGCAGCAATTACAATTCTAAACAAAGCCTTCCCATCACTGAAAATACGTTTCATAAATGTTGTTGATCTTTTGAAATTACGTCACCCATCTGACGACCCTCGTGGTCTAAGTGATGAAGAATTTGATAACATCTTTACAACCGATAAACCAGTAATATTTGCTTTCCACGGCTACGAAGGACTAGTTCGTGATATCTTCTTCAAGCGTCATAATCATAACTTGCTTGTTCACGGCTACCGTGAAAATGGAGATATTACAACACCGTTTGATATGCGCGTTCTAAACGAAATGGATCGCTATCACCTTGCTAAAGATGTGGCGGAACAAGTTTATAGGGAAGATGCAAAAGAATTTATTGCAAAAATGAAGGATATTATTGAATTCCACCATCGCTATATTCGAGAAAACGGTGTGGATATACCAGAAGTGACGAATTGGAAATGGGAACCTTTAACAAAAGCACCTGCTGAAAAAGAAGTATTAATCTAATGCAAAAAGGACGATATTATGATTCCTAAATAAATCATGATACCGTCCTTTTACTTCCTTATCCTTAGCTCTCTTTATGAATCCAAACAAGCATTTCTCCTCTGCTTCTATTCGCCCATGCGAAATACGGAATAAAGGTAATTTCTTTTTCTTCATATTGGTCATTCGTATACAAAGCATAAAGAGAATCGTTCCACTTATTTTGTATGCATTTTTTCTTTCCTTTTGTTTTGATTACACCAATTCCTTCACACACTTCTTCCACAAAGCTATACGTAAACGGTGCATTCCTTGAAACAGAAAGCAGATGCAAATTGCTTCCGTTATCTTCTTCTTCCACACAATAAATAAATGGACCGCGCTGAACAACTATTTTTCCAAGATTATCTCGGACAAGTGGATTTGCACTCCACTCTTTAATTGACATATCTAATTGCAAAGAAATTTCTTCCTTGCCAAACCATTCTTTTTCCAGTATGAGATAACCATTTCTTATTAATGGTTTTTCTATAGGAGCACCATTAAGCTTTACATCATATTGGCTACTCCAAAATGGTATACGTATTCCTAACCCAAATGAACATTTGGTATCTGCCTCAACAGAAAAATGAATAGAGCCTGACCAAGGGTAATCTGTGTGCTGTTTTAAAATGACCGATTCATCTTTTACTTGAAGTTTGGTTTCATTTTCAATAAATAAATGGACATAAATAGTATCCTCTTGCTGTGTATAAATATACTTGTCTAGAGAATTGATTAATCGAGCAAGATTTGGTGGACAACAAGCGCACCCAAACCATGCCGGTCTTGTTACTTTTACATGACTTTTTCCTGGATCCTTCTCACTATATGCCGGAACCACCTCAAGGGGATTCACATAGAAGAAATGTTTCCCATCTAATGCCATTCCACTTATAACAGAATTGTATAAGGCTCGCTCTAATACATCTGCATATTCGCTATTTGGTTCGTTTTTTAACATCGCTTGTGCAAAGAAAATCAAACCAATGGATGCACAGGTTTCACAATACATGGTGTCATTTGGTAAATCATAATCTGCAGTGAAGGCTTCTCCATCTACTGTGGAACCGATTCCTCCCGTGATATACATTCGCTTTGTCACAATGTTTTTCCATAATTTCTTGCATGCACCTAGCATTTCTTTATCTTTCGTTAATCTAGCTACTTCTGCCATCCCCGTACATAAATACACTAGGCGTACCGCATGTCCCTCTGCTTTATCTTGTTCTAAAATAGGTTTATGTGCCTGATAGTAACTCAAAGGCCGATGTGCCATTCCTTTAATTACATCTCTTTTCCCGTTATCCTCCATTCTTTGTCTTTGAAAAAAGCTAGTATCTTGACCACGTTCATATAAGAAAAAACGGCTTAATTGCAGGTATTTATCATTTTTTGTACATTCATATAGCTTTGTTAATGCTAATTCTATTTCTTCATGTCCATCATAGCCTTTTATCTTGCCTTCTTCATTTCCAAAGTTTTCATCAATACAATCAGCCAATTTACAAGCAATGGATAGTGCCTTTTCATTATTTGTTGCTTCATAATAGGCTACTGCTGCCTCAATATAATGTCCTGCACAATATAGCTCATGACTTTCCGCGAGCATTTTGAACCTTCTCTCAGGCTCTTCAACAGAGAAATACGTATTTAAATAACCATCTTTCTCTTGCGCCATTTCAAGCAAATCGATAACACTATCTGCCAAATCACGCAGCTGATCATCTTCCTTTTTTTGCAAAGAATAAGCTACTGCTTCTAACCATTTATAGACATCACTATCTTGAAATACCCACCCATAATGGTTCCCTTCCTTTAAACCTGCAGCAATTTTAAAATTATCGATTGCATGACTTTTTTCAGAGGGGATATAGTCATCATTTCTCTCTTTTTCTATTATTATATCTAAGTGATCATTTAGTACATCCCATTGATAAGGAATCATTTTTGTTCTTACTTTATCTATATAATTATCCCAGAATCTATCGTTAATTTTAGTTTTACTGATGTTAAAAGACATATTAAACTTCCCTTCTATCTATTAAATTCTCTTTGCTAAATCGATTTGAATATTCCGCTCATTCTTTTCATATTTTGCATAAAATAACATCGGAATAATGCCAAGAATAAATACGATTGCTGGCAACCAAATAAAGCTTAATTGAATACCTAGTAAGGAGGAGCTTGTTTGAGTAGTATTCGCAACATATCCAAACCAACTCATAACCTGTGTTGGTAAGAAACCACCAAGTCCTGCTCCAGCTTTTATACAAAACGCACTACCTATTGCTGTCAAAAATCCACTAGCACGTACTCCTGTTTTCCATTCCCCATAATCAACGGAATCAGAAAGCATCGCAAACGGCATCGAACAAGCAATTCCAGAACCTATGCAACCAATAATCCAACCTGTGATAAGAATAGATAAAGAAGCATCTGCAAAATACATAATGATCTGACCACAAGCAGCAAGCACAAATCCTAGAATCATTGTAGAATACTTATTCATTACTTTCACAATAAATGGGATAGCAGCCATTCCTAATACTTGAATAATGGAAATACCATTGATGAAAGGAACTAATTCTTTTTTCTCTAAGTTATATTCAAAATAATATACAATCGTAGAAGTTCGAATGGTTAGTCCCACCCAGAAAATCAAGTTAGCTATAATTAAGATAATCCATGGCCAATTGCCTTTAACAGCCTTCACACTATGCCTAATCGAAACTGGTTTAATTCTTTCTGTATTTATTTCTCTTAAATTAACAAACGCTAGTAAGAACATAACAACAGCTACTACAGCGAACACTGCTACAGCCAAAGGAAAGCCCTTTTGATCATTGCCATTTCCTAAGAGCGCTGCCAATGGAAGCGTGAATGTTACTGCTAAGAAATTACCAACATTCCCTCCAACCATTCGAAACGAATTTAATACAACTCGTTCATTCGGACTACTTGATAAATTTGGTAAAATGGATGTAATCGGTGTCGCAATACCTGTATAGCAAATTCCTGCTAATATATATGTTGTTGCTGCATAAGCTATTTTGGTATTACCATCTAAATTTGGAGTAACAAAAGTCAAAATAGTAAACACAGCAAATGGAATACTCATCCATAAGAAATATGGGCGGCTCTGTCCATATTTAGATTTTGTACGATCAATTATCATGCCCCATATTGGCGCATCAACCGCATCTACTAATCTAGCAATCAGCAATAGTGTTCCTGCCACCCCAACGGACAATCCAAATACATCTGTGTAAAAATAAAGCAAATAACTACTAATAATACAATATAATAGATTCCCGCCTGTATCTGTTAGCGCATAACTAATTCTTCTGTGAAAAGGAACCCTGTCATCCAGTAAATGTGGATTTCTTTCCTTTTTTAGTTGTCTTTCTTCCATACTCTTAACCTCCTACATTCAAAATAAGTAAACGCTTACCTTTTAATCTATAGATTTATTTTAAGGGTTTTCAAAACAAAAAAGTACCACTAAAAAAGTAGATTTAGTGGTTATATCCGACAATAGCTATGAAAAAAAGACGAAAAAAACATCCTTATGGAAACGATTTATTATGGTATAATCGTCTATGTAAGCGATTGTATTTCCTTATCCAAAAAACATAGTGGATAAATCCGACTTTTGGTACACAAAAATGTTTGCGTAAGGAGTGATTATATGGATGAAATATATCAAATTCCTATCAGTGTTCCATTAATGTATTTTAAATGTGGACAATTTGTTAGTAATGCCGGATGGAAGCATAAACCTATGTGTTTAAATGGCGATTATGAACTCATTTTAGGTCTACAGGATACGATTTATTTAGAAATAGATAATACTAGATTAGAGGTAAAACCTGGGGATGTATTATTAATTCCTCCTGCTATTCACTATCAAGGATTTGCAGCTTCAAAGGAGAATGCAAGCTTTTACTGGATGCACTTTTTCCCCCGAAAAGATGTAAATAAAATGAGTAAAGCTCAATTATCACATTATTTATTCACTCAAGATATTCATCCAACAAATGATGTGCTAAATAGTTCTGTTTTTCTACCATCTTATTTTCATTTGAAGCAATCCACAAAGGCTTTAATTCTTATGAAACAAATATTGGATATTTCTCATAGTAATTATTATAGTACCTATGCTGTTGATTATTTGGTTACCTCTTTGCTACTGGAACTGACGAATCAATACACACAGCTGTTACTTCAATCCCATCATCAGGACAGTGAATCCTCTCAAAAATTCACACAGATTCTTGAATGGGTTCGAGTCAATATTTATAAAGATTTAACGGTAAAAGAAATTGCTGAGAAATTTTCTTTTAATCCAGACCATTTGACGAGAATGTTTAAAAAGAAGATAGGGATGAGCACAATCAAGTATATTAATACTTTAAAAATAAACAAAGCGAAAGAAATGCTATGTATTACCAATAAAACCATAAAAGAAATCGCATACGAGCTCCACTTTATCGACGAGAAATACTTTATGAAGCTATTTAAAAGCTATGAAGGAATGACTCCAACTCAATACAGAGATGCCTATACCCGAATCTATCTTAATAATAAATTTGTTGATCCTGAAATTCCTCTTCCCCATCACTTAAAGCATTTAGAGGGATAGGAAAGAAAAAAATAGAGGGACGGTTGTGGTAAAGCATGTCCCGTCCCTCCACTTCCCTACTTCAACAACTGCTTAGCTAATTTCCGTTCTTCTTTTTCTTTTGTAGTAGTGGTGATCATTTTAAGGTTTTGTTGTATTTCTGGTTGATGTCTAAAAGTTGATGACCATGCTGTCAAGACACTTAACGCATGCAGGCGCAAGTCTTCATTTGCAGATTCGAGTGCTACTTGTACTAATGGTACTCCAACACCCTCGAAATCATGTAAATCTTGTATAATACATTCGAGACATTTCTCTTCTTCTATTGATAAGCTTGAAAGAGAGAATTCAGATTGTGCAAAGGCACAGAGCTCCTTAATAGACTGTAGCTCTCTTGTATCCATTATAGCCAAATATAACATACTGTTTGTTGGTTCCTTCTTCAGCCATTCAAATAGTAGAGACGTGATGTCCAATTGATAGAATCGAGCAATCTCAATCGAACGGAAATCAATTTCCTCACTCTCTTGCAAAGCAGCTAGTGCAAGCTTTGACCATTTAGGATTAGTAATATAGACCTCTACCGCTTCTTGAAGTGCTTTACGTTCATGTTGTTTCCATTGTTCGTTAAATCGCTCTTCCCAAATTTCTTCATCCTCATTTAGAAATTCACTAATTTTGATAATCGGGTAGAAATCCTCCAAGGTTTCACAATGCGTTTGTGCATGGTAAAGGAAACGAGACAATACAGCACTAGCATACGGATAGTGATCCATGCCGTCTGGGTTTGAGTCATCTAATAATCCCTCTATCATTATGGCTGCTCCAGTATATAGTTCCTTCGAAATACTCTTCTCATAGAGCGCCACATCTAACTCTCCCTTTGTAGCACAACGGAGGGCAATAAAATCATGAAATTTTCTATTTTCACAACCTTTTGTTAGTAACCAATATTTCATTTCAGGAGTTTTGGCTTCCACTAGCTCAATTGCTGTCATTTTTCCCACCCCTTGAACTGACTGCACTAGTTTCCATATTTGATCATTTACTCTCTTCCCCCCACTTCTTATAGCAAAAATGGCATATGACGTAAATTCATCGTGCAAGCCTATTCTATATAGAAGCTCTTGGTGTTCTTCACAATTAGTAAAGCCGAGTACAAGGATTGCAAATTTAACAACATCTCTATGTGCCGCATGCTCAAGAAGCCATAACGCCTCTTGCTTTAGCGCCTGCTCATCAACTTCAAGTTGTCCTAATTCCCGAATGACCTCTTCTCGATAAATGGCCAAATGGTCAAAAATAATTTGTTCATATGTCGCTTTTCTTGCTTTTACAGTTGGATTTTCCAGTTGCTCTTTAAAGAGTTTCATGAGCTTGCTCACAAAAAATGGCGTCTTTGGTTCCTTGATAATCAGATCAAAAAGGCCAGGATCTAATCTTGGCTTATTTGCACCAAAAAAGTAGTCATCATCTGGTAAGTGTCCATCTACTATTCTATTATGCTCTTGGACTTGCTTTTGGATAAAAGGAATGATTTTGTCTTTATGCTCCCAAGGCAGAAATTCCAGCTTTTTCGATTCATTCATAATAGTCTCGTTATCGATTTTAATAATACAGTTAAGACTTATATATCCACCAATTTTGACAGAAACTTTTTGCCTTTTTCCATTCTCCAAAGTAAGATTCCCTGATAAACTTACGTAAGGAAGAAGATGTGAAAAGATAGATTTCCGTTTATTTACAGCAACTGTTACTCCATCAATGATAAGATATTCCTCTTTCATTTTATTTACAACTTCAATACAATGTCCTTTATAATCAACTGTCCAAGTCTTATGAACCTCTTTTTCCATATCCTTTTTCAAGTTTTGCATATCATATTCAAATCCATCTCTGAATCCCATGCTGACCTCCCATTTCTTCTTTTTATGTTAAAAATGGTTAGTATAGTATATTCATCCGTTTTCTACTATATCTATCTTTCCTTTTATTAAATACTATCTTTCTCTTATAGAAAAGACCTTTAAGCAAAATAAGAAAATTAATAAGAAAAAAGGAAGATTCTTGTGACCTCACAAGAGTCTTCCCTCTGCTTCTGCTTTTAAATCTTTAACCGTTTCTCCTTCTATTAATTGCGGTTGATAGTAATTTTCGTTTTGCACGTCTTTTTTTCCTTGAATTTTTTTAATGATCCAATCAGCTGCATCGTGTCCCATTTGTTCTTGGGGATGTGTTAATGTGCTGAGTTTAATGTTTGCATTTTTGGCAATATAAGAATTATCCTGCCCAATAATAGATAGTTTTTCTGGAATCGAGATAGTAAGTTGTCTGCATACATTTACAACCTCTAATGCAACTTCATCGTTATAGCATACAATAGCAGTCATATTTTCTAAATTTTCATCTAAGAACGTCTTCAAGTTTCTATTTAAATCTAACTTTGTCTCCGTAGTATATGAAAAAACATGCTCTGCCTGAAATCGCAGTTTTGCTTCTCCCAAGGCTTTTATATATCCTTTCATACGAAACTTCCCTTGTAAATCATCCATTTTTGCTATAAGCCCTATCTGGGTGTGTCCTTTTGAAATTAATTCGTTTGTAGCGAGATAGCTAGACTGCACATCATCTAAACAAAAGAAGGGAACCTCTAACTCTTCGTAATAAGCATTGACCATTATAAATGGAACATCTTGTTCTTTAAAGGATAAATAGTAAGCAATATTAGGATTGTATAAATTACTTTTCGTCGGCTCAACAATTAATCCATCTACACCAAAGGATAGCATCATTTCTAATGCTTTCTTTTCTTGCTCCACATCATTATTTGTACTAGCTAATAATAACGAATAATCTTCTACATTTAATCTCCCTTCAATCCCGCGGATAATTGACGGAAAAATGTAATCAGAAATATAGGTTGTTATAACACCAATTGTTTTACTATTGGATTTCCCGCTCGTTTTTGACTGATATTGATTACTAACATAAGTACCAGATCCTTTTTCGCTTCTAAGGTATCCATCATTCGCCAATTCTAGAATCGCCTTTCGAACAGTATGCCGGCTCACTTGGTACTTTTCTTGCAGGCTTGATTCAGTAGGAATTTGTTCTCCAACACGATAGTCCCCAGAAAGAATCTTACTTTTTATTTCATCAATGATGATTTGATACTTTAATTTCATTTAACGCACTTCCTTCAATGTTGTTATCCATTCAAATTTGATAATCACGATATTTGTATGGTCATATTCTAGCATATGTATGAATAAAATAAAATAATACCTATCAAACCAGACAAATTACATACAAATATAATATCATCTTTTACTATTATTTTATTGGGTATCGAATCAGTTCTTGTTAAAAATTTAATAGAATCATCAATAGTTCTCTTTGACATTTGTGTGTACATTTATATTTATAATTGACAAAAGTACGTACATATATTAAGGTGAATATGTACTAATGAAACAAATGAATCTCCATTCGATTACAATTGATGAAATCGCTATCAAGGAGGGAATATATGAAAACCAATCAAACAAATACAAAACAAGCAATTGTTGATGGATTAACTTCACTTGGAATTGAATTCGGTTCCACGAGAATTAAGGCAGTCTTAATTGATCATAACTTTGAAACCATCGCATCTGGAAGCTATGAGTGGGAAAATCTTTTAGAAGATGGATTTTGGACGTACAACCTAGTCGATATTATCAATGGTCTCCAAACAGCTTATAGTGAAATGAAGCAAGAGGTTGAACGCAACTATGGTGTCACCATACGAACGGTTGGTTCTATTGGATTTTCTGCAATGATGCATGGATATATGGCCTTTGATAACACTGGCGAACTACTTGTACCCTTTCGGACATGGCGCAATACAACAACTAGCGTTGCCGCAAAAAAATTAACAGATGCCTTTCAATTCAATATTCCAGAACGATGGAGCATTGCCCATCTTTACCAAGCAATATTGAATGATGAACAGCATATTCCACGAATCGAGCATATTACCACTTTAGCTGGCTATATCCACTGGCTATTGACTGGCGAAAAGGCACTTGGCATTGGGGACGCTTCAGGAATGTTTCCAATAGATGAAGCATCACAGGATTACAACCAAGCTATGATTGAGCAGTTTGAAGCATTAATTGCTCCGAAAGAATACCCTTGGAAGCTAAAAGACATTCTTCCTAAAGTTGCAACCGCAGGGGTACAAGCAGGTGTATTAACAGAGGTAGGGGCAAAAATTCTCGATCGATCTCGTAATTTACAGCCAGGGATTCCATTATGTCCCCCTGAAGGCGATGCGGGAACAGGGATGGTCGCAACAAACAGTGTGAGAAAACGCACTGGAAACGTCTCTGTCGGAACTTCTGTTTTCGCAATGATTGTTCTAGAAAAAGAGCTTTCAAAGGTTTATCCAGAAATCGACTTAGTAACAACGCCAGATGGCAGCCCAGTTGCAATGGTTCATGCAAACAATTGTACAAGTGATCTAAATGCATGGATGCGATTATTCCGTGAATCTTTAGAGGCGATGGGCCAAAAGGTTGATATGAATAAATTATTTGAAGCATTATTGAGTACTGCTTTGGAAGCGGACCCAGATGGTGGTGGACTACTAAGCTATGGTTATTATTCAGGTGAAAATATTACAGGTTTAGAAAGCGGACGCCCTCTCTTTGTCCGGTCACCAGAAAGCACATTTAATTTAGCGAACTTTATGCGCACACATCTCTTCTCTGCATTTGGTGCATTGAAAATCGGCATGGATATTTTAACGAAACAAGAAGATGTGGCAATCGATAGCATTTTAGGTCACGGTGGTTTATTTAAAACCCCTGTTGTCGGTCAAAAAATCGTTGCCGCTGCCATGAATACTCCCGTTTCCATAATGGCAACTGCAGGAGAAGGCGGAGCGTGGGGAATGGCTATTCTTGCTTCTTACATGAGGAACAAAGATGAAAATGATAGTTTAGAAGACTTCCTCGACAAGCAAGTATTTAAAGAGGTTGATAAGCAAGAAATGTATCCAGATCGCTTTGACGTAGAAGGATTTGAAGCATTTATTACCCGCTATAAAAAGGGATTAGCTATTGAGAAGGTAGCCGTCGAAAATTTGATTCACGAGTAAGGAGATGGAGGTTTAACATGTTAGAACAGCTAAAAGAAGAAGTATATTATGCAAATTTAGAATTACCTAAGCATGGGCTTGTGAAATATACATGGGGTAACGCTAGTGCCATTGATCGTGAAAGTGGTTTATTTGTTATCAAACCGAGTGGCATTAACTATGAAACAATGAAACCAAGCGATATGGTTGTTATTGATTTAGATGGGAATGTAGTAGAAGGAGACTTTAGACCTTCATCCGACACAGCTACTCACGCAGTACTTTATAAGCATTATCAAGAAATCGGAGGCATTGTGCATACTCATTCTACTTGGGCAACAATATGGGCTCAAGCAGGGCTGGACCTCCCGGCATTGGGCACCACTCATGCAGACACCTTTTATGGGTCTGTTCCATGCGCTCGCTATTTAACCCAAGAAGAAATCGATCGTAGCTACGAAGCGGAAACTGGTAACGTAATCATCGAAACCTTCAAAGAGCGTGGATTAGATATTTTAGCTATTCCTGGAGTATTGCTGCATGGACATGGTCCTTTCACATGGGGCAAAGACGTGCATTCTGCTGTCATGAATAGCGTCGTGTTAGATGAGGTTGCAAAAATGAATTTATTTACACGAGAATTAAATCGTTTTTCAGAAGAATTACCTCAACGAATCTTAGATAAACACTATTTACGCAAACATGGCAAAAATGCCTATTACGGTCAAAAGTAAAATAACTTAAACTACTAAACTAATAAATGGAAAAGAGGGAAATAGAATGTCAACTAATAAAATATTTTGGTTTGTTGTCGGTTCACAACATCTATATGGAGAAGAAGCGTTAGGAGAAGTAAAAGCAAATGCCCAAAGAATGACTGATGCTTTAAATGAAAGCGGAGTCTTGCCTTACCCACTCGTTCTACAGGATTTAGCCGTTAGCTCAGATAAAATCACAAGCATTATGAAAGAAGTCAACTACCGAGATGAAGTCGCAGGTGTCATCACTTGGATGCATACTTTCTCTCCTGCGAAAATGTGGATTCGCGGAACAAAACTATTACAAAAACCATTACTTCACTTAGCAACACAATACAATGAAAGTATCCCTTGGGCAACCATTGATATGGACTTTATGAATCTAAACCAAGCAGCTCATGGTGACCGTGAATATGGTTTTATCAACGCTCGTTTAAACAAACAAAATAAAGTGGTTGTCGGCTACTGGCAGCGAGCACTTGTTCAACAACAAATAGCTGATTGGATGGATGTTGCAGTAGCTTATAATGAAAGCTTTAATATTAAGGTTGCTCGTTTTGGAGATAACATGCGTAATGTTGGTGTTACAGATGGAGATAAGATAGAAGCTCAAATACAATTCGGATGGACAGTAGACTATTTTGCCATCGGTGACCTTGTTCAATACGTGAACGCTGTTACAGAAGATGAGATAAATGATCTATTTGCCGAATATGAAACACTTTATGAATTTGATTATGGCACATACAGTAAGGAAGAATGGGAATCTAGTGTAAAAGTCCAAGCAAGCTACGAAATTGCGATTAAGCGCTTCCTTGATGACGGTGGATACAACGCCTTCACTACGAACTTCGAAGATTTATATGGCATGAAACAACTTCCAGGTCTTGCCGTTCAACGTTTAATGGCACAAGGTTACGGCTTTGCTGGTGAAGGAGATTGGAAGACTGCTGCTCTTGATCGTTTATTAAAAGTAATGAGTCATAACCAATCAACAGGATTTATGGAAGATTACACATACGAATTAGCCGAGGGACAAGAAGCCGTTCTTCAATCTCATATGCTTGAAGTAGACCCAACTTTAGCAAGCAACAAACCAAAGATTATTGTTTCTCCATTAGGTATTGGCAATCGTGAAGACCCAGCTCGTCTAGTATTTGATGGAAAAGCTGGTGATGGGGTAGTTGTTTCCATGGCAGACTTTGGTACCCATTTCAAACTTTTAATTAATGAAGTTACTGCATTTGAGCCAAACATACCAGCACCAAACCTACCAGTAGCTCGCGTTCTATGGGACATTAAACCAAATTTCCAAGATGGTGTTAAAGCTTGGATCGAAAATGGCGGCGGTCACCATACAGTAGTATCCTTAAATTTGACAACAGACCAAATTATTTCCTATGCAAAACTAGTTGATTTAGACTATGTTGTCATTAAGTAAGGACTAAACGGATTACATCTAATTATTAATCATATGCAGTTCGCCCCCTACCTCTCCATTTAATTAGAAATAACTTAGATAGGGGAAACTGTCATACAAACATGGTCAACTAATGATCGGTAGGAGAAGAACCCTCGCTCTGAAAAAAAATTAATGCAAAACCCTGGAGCTTAAGAGATGGGACAAGGGGACTGTCCCCTTGTCCCATCTTTCTCCTTCATTCAATTAGCCTATTCCTCCTGATCCGCCATTGGAATTAACGCGATTGTAATGAATAACTTCTCCTAATTTTTCTGCTTGTTTGTTTTCATCAGGGGTCGTCATGCCAGATTTCTTTTCGAAATATAACACTAACCCTACCACTATGGCTATTGGTGCAAATAACAATAAGAATATCATTGTAACACCTCCGAAATCATCTTAGTATATATATATATACGCTTTTGGTTTGCCATTAGTTTCATTTAATAATAGATATTCTTTTCGGTCTAATAGAGACATGATTCCCCCAAACAAGCCCATGGTGTAAGTACACCAAAGGAATGGATTATAAATCTCCCACCCTACTGAACAATCTATATTATTGACTTCTTATTAGCTTATTACTTCTAGAAGGTGATGGATGTCTTCTGTTGATTTTGCATAAAAATCAGCGTGATTATTGGATCTTATCGTAAAATAAACATTATGCAATTTCCCAGAGTAGCCGTAAGTTATTAGATTTGCATATTGATGAGGATTTAGCTGTACTTGGATAGTAATCGCATTTGAATGATACTGCCCTGTTGGATCAAAGGCTGTCTCCTGAATGGAATGTACTAGAGCATTTTTATCAAAACTGTCGATAGCGGAAAGTATTTGCTTATTGGTATGCATGTCGTTTTTCCCTCCTTTTCTTTTATAGCTATATCTTACTCTAGATATTAGTAAAGCGCTTAACTTTGCATACTATTTCACATATATTTCATAATTCTTATATGTAACACACGATTTGAACAAAAAGCGATATACTTCTTACAGGATGGAGGTTGGTTGTGTGGTACGTCTTATACCAAATATAATTTCTGGCATTAGAATCCTTTTATCATTGATTTTATTATATTTCCATAGCGGATTGGGATTTTGGATTATTTATTTTATCTGTGGCATTAGCGATATGTTCGATGGTTTTCTTGCACGTAAATTTCAAGTCACAAGTAAACAAGGGGAAGTTTTAGATTCGGTTGCAGATATGACACTAGTAGCCATTGTTGCTATTATTATCCTTCCATCTATTATCCTTCCTATGTGGATATGGAGTATAATAATCCTTATTGGATGGATAAAAATCTGTACAATGGTTATAGGCTATTATAAATTTCACACATTTGCTTCTATTCATACGTATGGAAATAAACTAACTGGTATTTCCTTATTTTTCTATCTTCCATTTTTGTTAGTACAACCTAGTTTTTTTCTATATATACTTTTAGCAATAGCTCTATTGTCAGCAATGGAGGAGTTACTTTTACAATTCTTATTAAAAGAAGGTTCAAGAGATAGGAAGAGTATTTTTTTACTAGATTGATTAAATGAAGGGAGACGGTTCTCCTATTCAATTGTCAAGACTAAACATTACTCCAAAAAGCAAAATGTCTCGCTAGAACCTTCCCTCTCCTTCCCTTTTTATTCCTTTGACAACTAGCAGACTTGTTTTTATAATTAATGAGGAATGTAATAATAAAACGTAGGTTGTGGATTTTTCTAGAGGGAACTCTATTTTCGCCACACAATTGTCAGAAGACATTTGTGTGGCTTTTTTATGTGTTCAAAGGGAGGAGAAAACAATTTTGAAAAAATGGCAATATGCTTTAATCGTTTTTTTAGGTGGCTGCTGTTATGGAATATTATCGACATTTGTTAAATTCGCATACGCAGCTGGATTTACAGTGGCTGAAGTCACAGGAGCACAATATTTATTTGGAACCTTCATTACTTGGATACTTGTTTTGTTTACAAAAAAGGATAAAATCACCCGTATTCAAGCTATCAAACTACTATTATCCGGCATTCCGTTTGGTTTGACGGGAATCTTTTATTATCAAGCATTGCAAACAATAAATGCATCATTTGCAATTATTCTCCTGTTTCAGTTTGTATGGGTTGGCACGCTTTTTGAACAAATTATTTATAAGAAAAAGCCTACAAAAGAGAAGGTAATAGCAATAATCATTCTCCTGTTTGGCTCTGTCCTTGCAGGAGGTATTTCTTTAGAAGGAGGAAGGAATATTTCCTGGCAAGGTGCTGGATGGGGATTACTCTCTGCATTCACATTTGCTACATTCATTTTTCTTAGTGGATCAGTCGGGAAAAACACCTCTCCCTTACTAAAGAGTGGTCTTCTTTCCGCTGGTGGTGTAATCGTTGTTTTTCTAGTGTTTCCACCTGTTTACTTAGTTGATCTGCCTACTTTAATAGGGGTAGCACCATATGGATTACTGCTCGGACTTTTTGGAGCAGTTCTCCCGCCTCTTCTTTATTCCATTGGAATGCCAAAAATCGGACCAGGACTTGGCACCATCTTAACAGCATCAGAGCTTCCAGTAGCTGTCTCCATGTCTGCGCTAGTTTTGGGAGAACCTGTCAACATATCACAATGGATTGGTGTGGCACTAATATTAGGGGGAATTGCATTTAGTAATGTTCAGCTTTCAAAGGCTAAAATGTTGGTAGAATATTAACATACTATATGGAGAGACGGTTCTTGTGAGATTACAAGAACCGTCCCTTTGTTTTCTGTAAAAAACGATGGGTAAAGCCTTCTTTATGAAAAGCCAACCACCCTAAATTATTTTTCGTATCAATCATCGAACCATTCGGCAAAACATGATGGGAGATTATTTCTTTCCATAGATATGCAGAAGTTGCTTCCTTTTCATGAATGACATAATCATGTCCGCAATAGCGCGACAGCTTCTTCTCCTCCTTTGCTCGACTATGTCTAAGCAGGAGCAGACTTTTTAAAGCAATTCCTGATACCCCATCAAAAGACTGATTTTTTATTGGGCTACTTGTAAATTGATAAATAGTACGCGTTTCTTCATGTTGAAAATACACCTCCGCTTGAATGGAAGAGGCCATATGAGCATCTCCGGATAAGATAATACAGTGACTTGGATTCCATTCTGCTATTTGTTGATGGAAAAAGGAAAATCCTCTTCCGTTGAATTTCCACCATTCCAAATCTAAACTCCTTTGCAGTGATGGTAGAATATTAGTAAGTGGCATTACATAATTTTTCAAAAAAGATTCAATCATATGAACGCCGTATAATGGAGTAGCAGAAATAATTACTAATGGCGTATGAGAATGCCAGCCGCTCGCAAATAATAAATCCGATAAATGCCTCCATTCATTTTTGCGAATTAAATTTGGTCCATTTGTCCGCTGTTTAAGCACATTTCCGACAACATAAGTTTGTTCCGCTGGATAGGCACGTTGGGTTCTGGTATCTAATACAAGGCTTCGTGGATTGGTTGGTGTAACATAGCTCCAACCACGAAAGGATAATAGTGTGTATAGCCACTCTTCATATGCTGGTGTATTCGCTTTTAGCTTTTTCGTATAATTACTTATTTTTGGAATGAATGACTCTGGAAAAGCAGCCGGATCATTTCCCCAGCCTTGAAAAGCCCAATAGGCAGTTAAAGCATTGACAATAACATGATTTCCGAGCGGTGAACTAGCCACTTTTTCCTGCCATTCCTTTGTAATATTCCAGTCATCTGTTACATCATGATCATCAAATATCATATAAGTAGGGATATTCGCCAATAAACGACGTACATTTGGCAGACATTGCTGGAACATTTCCGCTTCCTTTTGCTGTTCAGTGTATTCTTTTTTTAATGTACTTATTTTTCTTTCATTTATTTTATCCTTCGCTTTCTCTCCTTCCAGATAAATCTGATTATCTTTTAAATAGTCATCAAATCCCTTTAGATACTCCTTCCTTCTTGCCAGCTCCCAAATTTCAGGATTCCAGCTCATGACGTACATAGCTGCATACTCTCCAAGTGCCAAAAGGTGATTTGCAGCATTTCGCGAAGTAAATTGGCAGTATTTATTGATAATTTCTTGTCTCCCATTTATTTGATTGATGGCTGTTTGGAGTGCTTTGTTTTTAAGGTCCTTACATAATTCCCTCCATGGTTCTTCCTTCCCTATTAGCTGCTTACCCAATAAGGATAAAAAGGGCGCTATTGGCGCTGGGACATCATCTGCATATATTTGATCGCCTGTTAGAAAAAGAGCACTTGGCCTTTTCTCCAAATGAAAATAGGACTCCTGCAGTTTTTCATCCCCCAAACATAATGCATCTTCTCCAATTCCATGCAGCTTGCGACAGGATCCATATAATATATTTCGTTCATCTGTTTCTGGAATAAAAAATGTGGGATAGTGTAGGGTTCCATAGCAAATAGATGCTGGATTATTGGGGGATAATAATTCGAAATCACTTAAATCATACGTATCGATACCTTTTTTAAATTCCATATTGTATCCTATCAAGGTTTGAGTGGGAAACCTTTCTGATTGTGGCTGGATTTTAATCAAATAGATATATAAATGTTTCCCTAACCGAACAATTTGTGTATCAGCTTTACTTGCAATTGGCTGATAATCATATTCTTCTGTCTCTTGATTGCGTTGAATGGCATAAAGATTTGCGTTTAATCGATATTTCTCACTTAATGCAATCCACAGATAGGCGCAAGTTTCCTCCACTCTGCGCACCATTGGGCCAGACAAAATTAACGGCAGATTCATCATTACCACCATCCATTTCAGTTCTCTTACATCCTATTCAGAAAAAGGAGGGGATATGAGGGGACAAGGGGTCAGGTTCCTTGTCCCACTCACCTGATTGAAGTATATCCCGTCCTTTGTTATGATGGGGAGAGGAACCTTATTTCAATAATAATGGAGGAAACTTCCGTGAACGATAAGCAGACAAATGAGCAAGAAGGAAAAAAGAAAATTAGCTTACAAGAAGCAATGAAGCAACAGTTAGCAAATAAAATGCAGCAAGGACAAGGCGAAAAAGCAAGCTTGAGCGGCAATCAGAAAACGAAGAAAATGAAAAGCCAGCTAACGAAAAAACCAAATAATCAAAGAAAACGCATGGGTGTGTAATGAACGGGCAAAATAGAAAAGACATCACTCCAGGCGTTCACGTTGAAATTGTCCTAAAACAAGACCAAAGAACCGGGAAGCGAACAGCAGGCATTGTAAAAGATATATTAACAAAGTCAGCCTCCCATCCACATGGAATTAAAGTTCGTTTAGAAGATGGACAAGTAGGACGAGTGCAGTTGATTAAAAAGGGATAAAAAAGAACAATCACGTTTTAAGATTTTTATAACGTGATTGTCCTTTTTCTTTTATGGGGCTTAACCTTTTTAGCTTACTTGCAGAATTAATGATGAGAAAATATCTCTTTTTCTTGTCCTGTAAGAAATTAATCTCTCAATTCAACCGAGTAATACCGTTCAGCTGGTTCATCTGTATTTTTCTCAAAAAACAATTTATATTCTCCTAAATCATAATATAGGTAATATCCACTACTTACTTCACTATAATCCTGACTAGTTGGTTTTCCTAAGTATTCGATAATTTCATCCCCCGTTAGGAAAATGGGAAGGTAATAGGAATTTATTGGAGAATCTGAATACTCTTCATAATCATAAGGAACGCCAAATCCAGCTTGATAATCATCATAATAGATAAGATAGCCTCCTTCTGTTGATACTCTCCAGTCAGGCTGTCCAATTTGATCTTCTATAAGAGAACCAATTGGATCATGTAGGGATATATCAATACCTGCAATCATTCCATTTTTTGCATTTGGCAAAAAGTCCGAATGCCTTATCTTTTCATTATTTAACAATGCAGCAGATTGATCTAATTCAACTGCTTCTGCAGAATCTAATTCGCCCGCTTCAGATTCACTAGATTCCAAAACGTCATCATAATGATCCTCTTCCTTTACTTCCTCTAACGGTCCCTCATCCCAATCATTTACACCATATAAATCAAATCCTGTGATTTTAGAAACTACAACATGATAATTTGGAAACTCTCCCTCTTCTTCTTCCCCAAAAAAGTCCGTAATACTATTTGATATCATAATCATCGCATAGCCTTGTTCCTCTGTTAAACGATAGTAATAGATTTCTTTATAATCGGTTGTTGTATAATGGAGGGCATCGTTTTTTCTCTCTTTTTCCTCATGATCTTCATCTAAAAATGAGCTGTCTGTCGGAAGTAGTTTCTCTCCCAAACTACGAATTTCCTCCTTCGCTCCATCTATATAAAAATTCATAGCTTCTATTTTTTCTTTCTGGTCATAGTTTATGTATATCGTTTCTCTTTCTTCCTTTAACAGCAAAAAATCCTTCTGACCATTTGATTCATATATTGGTTCACCATACAAAGAATAGGCTACTTGTATATCCTCCCCAAGCTTCGGATACTCTAGCTCTAGTAATAAGGACACTTCATCTTTACCTAAAATCTCCTTACTCTTTTCTACTGGTGCAGAAATATTCAGATATATAACATCAAGCTTCCACAATATAACTAACGTTAGCAGCACCGTTAATACTACTATATTCATAATGATTAAAATCTTTTTCACTGTTCCCCTCACTACTTTCTATATCTTTTGTACTGCTATTAGTCTATCATATATGGAAGAAAGTTGAAAAAACACATTTGTTTTTAACGAGGGCACTGAAAAGTCTAGTTCTCCAAATAAAATGAGGTTTTATTTATTTGAAAGCGAATAATAAGTTGGTTTGGAGAGGCGTCCGCTCGACTCCTACGGGAGATGCGAGAAAGTCCGAGACCCTGCAGGAGCGTAGCGACGAAGCGGCTCGGCGCTCGCCCCGTGGAAAGCGAGCGGTAAGCCTCGGAAAACAAAAACCTACACTAAGTTAGAAAGGTTTGGTAACTACCGATTCACCAGGTAATTCACTTTTTCAGTGGCCTCGTTTTTAACTAGTTGTTCTTTTAATTAAAGAAGGAACCGTCCTTCTGCTTGCTTCTATTTCATAAAAGCAATGTTATCGTTTAATAGAATGATGACTGCTCTCAATTTACTAGAAGATTGGAATCCGATAAAAGAAGCATTACATATGCTGAAATCAGATAGAAAGAAGGAAATGTGGATGACAGAGACAAACAAGGCAATTATCATCGGAGGAGGCATTGCTGGGAAGCTTGCAGCCAGAGTGTTATCAGACAAATTTAAAGAGGTAATTATCCTAGAAAAGGACCAAAAAAGTATGGATCCAACACCACGAAAAGGTGCAAGACAGGGAGAACATCTGCATGCCCTTCTTCACGCTGGACAATATGGAATGGAGGAACTTTTTCCGGGTATTACAGAAAAATTCTACAGCAGTGGTGCTATCAAGATTAATTCCACAATGGATTTATCATGGTATCATCATGGCGGATGGAAGCTACGTTATGACGGAGGATATACAACGACCCTCCAAACTCGCCCACATCTTGAATACCATATTGAGCAATACATAGAGCAGATTCCTAATATTACATCCAAATACCAAGTAACTGTTAAAAACTTTTTATATCAAACAGACGAGTACAGAATCAATGGAGTTGAAATACAATTACCAAACAAAAAAACCGAACAAATCTATGCTGATCTCATTGTGGATACTAGTGGTGCAACCAGCTTAACATCCACTTGGCTGCATAAAAAAGGAATCACAATTCCCCAAGAAAAAGTAGAAATCGGTTTAACGTATGTAAGTCAAAAATTCAATCTTCCTGAAAATCCCAAGAGAGACTGGAAAATAAAATTAATCTATCCTAATCCTCCCCAGGAAAAAGTGGGCGGAACGATTTCAAAAGTAGAAGGTGATCAATATATTGTTACGATGATCGGCTATCTTAACGCTATTTCCGAAAAAGAAATTATAAAAAAAGATGATGGATTTTTAGAGCTTGCAAAAAAATTACCTAAACTAGATATCTATCATGAGCTGCTCCATGCAACACCCTTAACTAAGCCCTCTATTTACCGGGTTCCACAGATTAAGTGGAAACGAATAGACAAGGTAAAAGCATTTCCAAGTGGGCTTTTGCTAATGGGGGATACGATTTGCAGAATTGATCCTGTCTTTGGTCAGGGGATGAGTATTGCTGTATTAGAAGCACTGGCGCTGCAGAAAATACTTCAAGAGCAGAAGGGTTCCTTGCAGGAAACCATTACCGCTTTTCATAATAAAGTTGCAAAGATTATTGCCCCGATTTGGAAGATGGTTATTACCGAGGATTTCCGCTATCCCGATATCATAGGAAAGAAACCAATAGAGTTAAAGATTCAACAATGGTATGCCAAGCAAATTTACCTATTGTCTACGGAAAAACGGGATATCTATGATCATTTTATAAAAGTCATGAATTTAGTAGAACCCATTAGCTTCTTAATGAAGCCACGGATTTTAGGTAGTGTATTAAGATTAAGGCGCATTTTTGTGAAATAGGATGAAGAATCGTTCCCCTGTTTCCCTCCAAATTAATAAAGAAGCAAAAGAACTAGCCTTTGCTTCTTTACTCTACTTATTTAGAGCTGGAACAAGGAACCTGCCCCCTTGTCCTACTATTTAAATAATAAAATCTTACCTACCGTACCGTCATTGCTTTCGCCAACTACGCGAATTTTCAATCCAGTAGTAGGGATGTTACGCCCTGCTTCTAGGTTTCCTGGATTGCTGTAATCTGCGCTGTCATCAAAGAGTGGAGTTCTCTTTGTAAAGTTATCTTTCAATGTTGTGCCATTAATAGCGGAATAATCTAAAAGCATTTTGCTTGATTTACCTAAGCTAAAGGCTGCATCGTTTAATTGATAACGTGTAGTTCCAACCACTCCATCACTCCAGTAATTAGTATGCTGATCAGCATCGACTACTCCTAAATAACCATCTCCAGGATGAATTCCTGTCCAGTTATCTCCATATGCTTCATCTACGTACCAAACAACAAGACCTGGATCGTAGCTCATTAAGCTAGCACCGCGGCGAATATGAGAAAGGCCTGCATCTACTCCATTGTGGGATCTCCATTCTAATAGATAATAATGTTTAGAATAGAATTTACCTTCATCCTTCTTAAATCCATCCAAAGTAAAGACAGAGTCACCTTCTGCATCATCTATTACTACTTCTGCACCATCAACTGTTACCTTAATATCATCTACATAGAATCCAGAATTAGCTACAGCTACGTCTGTCCAATAATTAAATTCTACTTCCACCTTTTGTCCAGCATATGCGCTTAAATCAAAGGATGCATCCACCCATTCTCCATTTGTGCTTCCTGTAATACCATTACCTGGGTTTTGAGCATTTGGATTTTCCGTTGTTGTAATGTTCCCTTTAATGGACGTTCCATTTACTTTTACAGATGCATAATCCCAATCTGCTTCAATATCATACCAAGTTTTAAACGTTAACTCTGCACTTGTTGCATTCGTTAGGTCTAATGTAGTTTTCATGGAATTATCCAAATTATTTCCACTGCCACCAAAATACTCATATTGACCACTTGCTGGTATGTTTACATCGGTTGTTTTATCCGGAAGATTAATACGAACAGCATCATTATTTGTTCCTTTTGTTACTGCTTCGTCTAATAAAAGCTCTGTTCCTTTGCTTGTAATATCTTCCACATTTAAGGTTGGACCACTTAACCAATTACCTCCATGTGCTCCTTGCAAATATTCCTTTGCATAAGCACTGAATCCACTTGGTTCTGTTCCAGGAACATCACCAGCCCAGCTTCCACTTGCCATAATCGACCAATAAGCTACTGCTTCACCGCCACCACTATATTGCGTATCATACTCGTCAGGCAAACCTAAATCATGGCCGAATTCATGAGCAAATACACCAGCTGCTCCATCTTCGGGTTCAATTGTATAGTCATACGCACCAAGTAAACCACCAAAACGATCACTATTAGAAGTTCCACCAGGTACAGCAACTAGGTTTCCTAGATTCCAGCGATGGGACCAAATAGCATCTCCTCCCAATGCACCACCACCTGCTTCTTCACCAACACCTGCATGGATAACCATTAAATGATCGATGATACCATCTGGCTCATTATAAACACCATCACCATCATAATCATCACGATCCCATACATCGTATTCGCTTAAATTTACATTAGGGTCTTGTCCAGCCTTTGTTAATGCTTCATATACTAGCTCACGAGGACGTGCATCACTATCATCTGGTCCAGGATAATTCCCTCCATAATAAGCTGCTTCATGATCAGCTGTATACCAGCCAGCAACTTCCCCTTCTACCGTATAGCTTCCGCCAGATTGCTCTTCATAAAATTGTTTCATCGAGACAAGGTTTTCGCCATTCGGACCTTCATAGCCATCTTCTCCAAAAATCATATTTTGGAAATGGTCATGTGTGTAGTCTTCATAGAACATATCTGTTTCCTCTTTGGTAATTGAGCTTTTTTCATAATCCGGGAAATCTATTGCTAAAACAAGCACTTTATCTTCACGAACTTCCCCGTTATATGCTTCTTCTTCTACTGAATCAACCTTATTTTTCTTTGCCTGCCCTAATTTATTTCCCTTGCCTTTTTGAAGACTAGTAGATGCTTCTTTTTCGCCCTTTGTTTCTAATTCAGCTAAGGCTTTTGGCAATTTATCCTTTGTTTCCTTTTTGACCCCTTCCGCTTTACCCTTTAAATATTTTTGCAGAGCTTCTTCTGCTTCATTTTGGCTTGCATTTTTTGCTAATTTTCCTTCTTTTTTCAGCATCTCAATGATTCGCTCATCATTAGCAATGCCTAAATCAATCGGGGCCCCTCCATAATTGGAGGCAACTTCCTTATAAACTGCTTCTGCAGCAGCCTTCTCAGGAGGCCCATATAATCCTAGTGAGAGGGTACTTATTCCAAGTACCGCTGCCAATGCTGTTTTTTTAAGCTTCTTCTTAACCACTAATAAATCCCCCTCTAGCAAGTATGTAATTATTACAAGATTCAATATTCTAAATTAATATTCAATTATCCTTTTTATTTTTTTAAAATAGTACTTTTATATCAGAAAATTTTCTGTTTTTAAAATTTTCTCTTTTGATTACCTATAAACATTCCAACTTCCTTACTAGATTGATTGTTTTCCATTCATTTTCTTAGAGACTATCCTTAAATAAGTTCATTCCATTCATAAATTAGACTATTTCTTTTCTAACGGGTAAACTTATTTTGTGTCTCAAACTATATGAAAATATTAATGTGAAGAGGAGTTACTATAGTGATAAAGAAGTTATTGTTGAAGGGGGTGTGAATTTTGTACAGGAAAGAAAACTTGCTATAACCTAAAAAAAACGTAAACTCGAGTCGTTTACGTTTTTCTTCTCAATCGTCATTCCCCTCCTCGATACCAGCGTGGGACAAGGAACCTGACCCCATGTCCCAACCAACCTCACTTCAACCCCGTCAGCGTAATTCCCTTTATAATATGGCGTTGGAAGATCAAGAAGACGATGATGAGTGGAACGACGGCTATCGTTGCGCCTGCCATGACGATTTCCCAATAGGTTTGGTTTTCGCCAGAGAAAAAGGCAAGTCCGACTGGCAGTGTTCGCATTTCTTCTGTTTCGATGACGATAAGGGGCCATAGATAGGCATTCCAGTTTCCTAGGAAAGTGAAAATACAAAGTGCTGATAAGGCTGGATAAACCTGTGGGATGGCGATTTGAAAGAAAATCTTGAATTCATTTAATCCATCGATTCTTGCTGCATCAAGCAAATCATCTGGGATAGATTCCATAAACTGCTTCATCAGAAAAATGCCAAAAGCTGATATGACGCCTGGAAACATAATTCCCCAGTAAGTATCGACCCAGCCTAAATCGGTAGACATGATATACCAAGGAATAATTAGCATTTCGGTCGGAATCATAAGAGAGCTTAGGATGAATAAAAAGATAATATTTTTCCCAACAAACGAAAATTTAGCGATAACATAGCCAACAAGAGTGTCAAATAAAGCAACACTTAAGGTAGTAATAATTGCAACGATAAAACTATTAAAAAACCATTTATTAAATAGCGTATCTACCATGATTTTTCGATAATTGTCTAAAGTAGGATGGTCAGCAAGCAGCTTTAGTCCATATACTTCAGATGGCGGTTTAAAGGACGTTGATACCATCCAAATAAATGGAAACAACATAAAAATTGCACCCACGGTTAGTAGAATATAGACAATCGATTTTTTAAAGTACCTTCTTTTTTTCAAGTCTTCACCCCCACACCTTTCTAGTATTCAAATTTCTTCGTTAATACCTTCATTTGAATAATGGTTATGATTAAAATAATAATAAATAACAGAACGGTTGCAGCAGAAGCTAGGCCCATATCAAAGTGCTGGAATGCTAATTCGTAAATATAAAGCACAACCGATATCGTTGAATTCAGTGGTCCACCCTGTGTCATATTTTGGACCTGTGTAAAGGTTTGTAAGAAGCTAATACTTCCAATGACAGCGGAAAATACGATTGTCGGATTTAATAAGGGTAAAGTAATATGAATAAATTTATTCCAGCTATTCGCCCCATCTATTTCTGCTGCTTCATAGAACATTTTCGGAATATTTTCAAGGCCAGCTAAGAAGATAATCATCTGGAAGCCTAAGCCTTGCCATATCATTGTTAAGATAATAATATAAATCGCCTGATCCGGTGATTTTAGAAAAAGCTGGGCCTCAAAGCCCCATTTCATCAGGATATCATTCACAATCCCGTTGTTCATTAGAATCCATTTGAAAACCCAGCTTACGGCAACAATGCTTGTCACATAAGGAATAAAGTATATCGCTCGGAACACACCGACAAATTTATTGATTCTTTGCAGCAGTAAAGCTACCCCTATCCCGCACAGCAACTGCCCAATGACACCAAATACAACATAGATGAACGTATTTACTAGTGCTTTTCGAAAAATTTCATCTTTAAAAAGAGTCATATAATTATCCATTCCAACAAATGGTTTTTCCTCCGAAAGAATATCCCATTCCCGGAATCCTATATTAAAGGTATAAAGTGTTGGCAAAAATCGAATCGAAATAAAAAAGAGAAGAGGAATAAGCAAGCAAGTATACACAAATATATATTTTTGCTGTTTTAACGTGAATCTAGCAGTCTTTTTTTTGACAATAGAATCGTTCTTACTAGTCATGGAGCCCCCTCCTTTCTGAATAAAGAAAGACGAAATTCGCCTTTCTTTATCCCATCAGATTTACTTTTTACTCCAATAGTCATCGTAAAGCTTCTGTGATTTAGCCGCAAATTCATTATAAGCATCCTCAATAGAAACCCCATTTAGCAATACTTCATTCACCGCATCAATAACATACTGTCTCTGCGCGGTTTCGTCGACATAGAATTGTGCATTCGCATAAGGAAGCTGTTCAATAAATGGACCATATAGCGGATCATTTACGTATTTATCTTGTGTTGCTACCGCTTCTTTTGCTGGCAGTTCCCCTACCTCATCAATCCAGCGTTCCATCACTTCATCACTTGTTAAAAACGCTAAGAATTTTTTCGATGCTTCTAATTTTTCCCCTTCTACTTTTGCAGTAATGCCATTTGCCCAGAATGATGATTGGGTTGCTTTCTCTTTATAGGATGGCAGTGGCGCAACTCCATAATTTAAATCAGGTGCATCTGTAGCCAATGTTCCCAGACGGAAGGAGCCATCAATATTCATCGCTGCATTGCCTGTTTTAAATGCTGTTACATCATCTGTATAAAACCCGCTTTCCCCAACCTTATGCTTGGATCCAAATTCCACTAAATACGTAAATGCTTCTAACCCGGCAGGAGTATCATCCCAAAGAATTTGCTTCCGATCCTCACTTAATCCTTGACCACCAGCCTGATAAACTAAGGCATCATAAAACCAGTTGTTCAACTGAGCTCCTATTTCGTATGCCATCCCTTCTGTTACTAACTTTCCATTTTCTCTGACTGTCAGCTTTTTCGCATAATCTACTAATTCATCCCATGTTTCTGGTGGACTGTTCGAATCTAAGCCTGCTTTTTCGAAAAGATCTTTGTTATAAAAAAGCGCCAGTGTACGAACAGCCGTTGGAATTGCCCAATACTTATCATCCAATTTCGCTGCATTTACTAAGGAGAAGTATTCACTTTCAATTTGATCTACCGGGAATGTATCTTCCGGAAGAGGCTGTAAATAACCTGAATCAATGTATTTCGGAAGCCAGCCATAATATAAATTAATGACATCTGGACCTCTTCCAGCTGGAACTAATGTAGCCACTTTTTCATTGTATTGCTCATAAGGGAAGGTTGTTTGCTTTACTTTGATACCTGGATTTGCTTCTTCAAATTCTTTAATAAGCTCATCCATTAAATCAACTTTAGCCTTATAGGCATATTGCCAGTATTCAATGGTTACTGTATCCCCTTCTTCTCCCCCAGATTCCTTTCCTTTTGAACAGCCAACAACTACCATTAACACTATGAGAAAAAGAAAAACACCTAACATTTTTTTCAATAGAACCCCTCCTATTAAACAAGTTATTTATTATTACTTAACACGTTGTAGCTGTTATGGTGTAGTAGCTGTTTATAAGAAGTAAATTTCTGTCTATATGTTTCTACTTCTTTAGAAAAAGCCTCTACATGTTGAGTGGAGCGTATCCGCTGCCTCTCTGTTTCTTTCGGATTAGGACCTCCTAGTACGGAGCGAACAAGGACAAATTGATAGGGATCAATCGCATTTTTATAATGTGCTTCTGTAAAAACAAGTGGTGTACCCAATATTTCCTTGGCAATTTGTTTAACCAATTCAGCAGAGCCATCATTTATTTTTTTCCCAGAGCTAGATAATTGTTGGACTAAAACACTGGCAATTTGATGAGAATCACGGAAGGATAAATGGCATTCTCTTACAAGCACATCTGCTAATTCCGTGACGGTGGAAAAGCCTTCACAGCAACGGGTAAAGAGCTTATCTACATTCACCTCCATAGATTTAAGAATTTCTGTCAATAATTCGATGATTTGATAAGAATGAGAAAAGCCATTAATAAGAATAGGTTGAATGTCATCCCCGATATCGACAATGTCCCCAAAAGGTGCATTATGTGGCATCATAAATACGGCGTTTATTTCTCCAATTGTTCTACTAATAAGGGATTTGGTATGTTCTAAGGATGATGGATTTCGTTTTTGAGGCATGATGCTTGATGTTTGCACTAAGCTTTCATCTAGCCTGATTGCATCTACTTCATTTGTCGTAAAAAACATAAGATCATGTGTAAAGCGGGACAAGGTGCTTAAGGCAATTTTGATTACACTAGCTATTTCAAGCATATAATCTGCGGCACTAATCGAATCATAGGAATTTTCCATCGCTTTATCAAAAGCTAATTGTGTTGCCATAAAAGGACGGTCAATTGGAAAGCCAGAAGTACCTAGAGCAGCAGCACCCATTGGCGACTGATTTATTCTTTTTAAAAGAGAAAAGCCTCTCTCCAGATCTCTCTCTAAGCTACTATCTATGGCTAAAAGATAATGGGCCAAAGTAGTCGGCTGTGCTTGCTGATTATGTGTATAGGCTGGCATAATCGTTCGTTCATGTTCTTTTGCAAGACCCAGCAATACCTTTTTTAATTCGATAAGCACGGTGAGAAAATGCAAAAGCTTTTCACGAGCTAACATCCTGTACATGGTAGCATCCATATCGTTTCGACTGAAGGCAATATGCATATTCCCTACAAGCTCTTCGCCGATTTCTTGTTTTAAATCTTCTTCTATCATAAAAAATAAGTCTTCAAAGATAGGATCATAATTCTTTCCATAGCCTTTCGCTAATATGCCTTGATTCGCTTTAATGATTTTTTCGGTATCTGCGATTTTTAAGATTTTTTGGCGGGCTAACATGGTAGCATGTGCGATATTAATTTCTAATAAGTAGGGAAGGAAATGTTGCTTGGTAAAATCGTAGGTAGGTTCTAGGATATGATTTACATATATATGTGATCTACTGTCTGGCATTCAGCTGCTTCACTCCCATCTCTAAATTGAGTAAACGGCGTGCATTGTTCCCAAAGATATTCTCCATATCATCCTCTCTCATATTAATTTCTCTGCATACTCTTACCTGATCTTGTAAATATCGATAGGAAAAGCCTCTCGGAAAGCCATTGGAATCTGTGCCAAATATAATTCTTTCTGGTCCAATCAATTCAAATGTTTTTCGAAAGAGCGTCTCTAAATCTAATGGATATGGCATCCATCTTACCCACTGATTAGAGCCAGATGTATCGACATAAACATTTGGGCAGCTCCAGCATAAATGTAACAGATCTTTGAAGTAGCCTGCACCAAAATGAGGAATAATGATTGGAAGATCTGGGAATTCTCTTGCTACTTGAAAAATCGCAAGGGGAGACATATTTTGATGTTCCACTATTCCACCAGCTCTGCCTAACAATCCAAAATGAATTAAAACTGGCAGTTGGTTATCTGATAAATATTGCCAAACTGGCATTAAGGCTTCATCATGCAACGGTCTATTCACAAGGGGCCCAAACATTTTATAGCCTTTTAATCCTAATTGTTCAATCGCTCTTTTTAGCTCGGGCAGAGCATCGCTACTTTCGATAGAATGATGAGCAAACCCGATAAATCGGTCTGAATGCTCGCTAATTTTCGCAGCCATATCATCATTGTCTTCTGCCGTAAGAAAGTTCATGACTTCTACACCATATGTATCGAGCTCTGCTAGCCATCGATCCATGAGCGGGATTGCTTTTTGCTCGTCTGTTTCCTCTGAAGGATGGGGAAAATCCCAAGTTAACCTCATTCTTTCTGATCTTTCTGCATTATAGGCATCCCCCGTTTTGGATCTTTTAATAAAACTACTGCCTTTTTTCGCAGGTAAATGCCCATGAATATCAACCACTTTAAAAGCATTATGAAAGAGCATGTATATCTCCCTTCTAATCTATTTTTTCAACTAGACAATAATGCATGTTTTTTCATACAAAGAACGGTTGCGCCAAGCAAGGAAGCATATGGCAGCTTTGTTAGCATTACCGTTGTTCTACTTTGTTCAGGCAGATAATGCTCGATTCTCGCTTGTAGTTTTGGCAAAAACCAATGGCCTGATTTGGAAATCCCTCCCCCTAATACGATGCATTCAGGATTAAGCAATGCAGCAACATTTATTAAAGATACAGCAAGATGATCCAAAGCCTCGTTAATGATTTTAGCCGCTAGTGCTTCTCCTTCGATTGCCTTTTGAAATATTTTCTCCGCATTCTCCTTCTTTGTAGCAGAACCGCTTTGATACTGTTTCACAATAGACGGACCACCTACCTGATTTTCGAGAAAACCATAGCCCTCAAACACCGATTCAAATCCTTGGCTTGCCTGATCTTTATTAGTAATCATGTAGCCTATTTCTCCAGCTGCATATTGACCACCGCGAAATAATTCTCCATTAATTACAATTCCGCAGCCTACTCCTGTTCCAATCGTTATTAAAACTACATGGGATTTATCTTTAGCAGCACCTTTCCAGCACTCTCCCAACACCGCCATATTCACATCATTTTCAATGTAAATCGGGAAAGGAAAATGCTCTGCCATCTCCCTTTTCAATGGATAGTGGAGCCACCCTAAGCTTGGTGCTTCCATCACGATTCCCTGATTCGAATCAGTAATTCCCGGCGCACCAATCGCCAAAGCCAACACCTTCGTATGACATATATTTTTGTCTTCTAGCATTGCATTTACTTCATTAACTAGTAAAAGAATAAAATCTTTCTTCAATCCATCCTGTGTATCGATTTTTCGATGAAGAATCAAGCCACCATCCAAATCCATAATCGCTAGTTCTGTCGAGGTTCCGCCAATATCAATGCCAATGGTATATTTAAATTGTTTATCAAAGACTAAATGAACCGGTTTTCGTCCCCCTCTCTTTGCTGCCTTTTTGCTTTCTTTTTCAATTATCCAGCCTTCTTCCACCAGTTCATCTACCAATGCCGATATAGTCGGTTTACTTAGCTTCAACCTTTTTGCCAAACTTGCTCTGGAATAAAGATTATCTCCTTCGATAATTTCTTGTAGCACTTTTCTTTTATTAATTGTCTTCAAGTAGTTGGGAGTTCCTGATTGCAATATACTCATCCATTCCTCCATTCATGGCAGTTAGTAAACCTTCCTTACTTCTTGAATAGTCTATGACTCGCTAGAATGTAATATGTTTGTAAATTTTCCGAGGGACAAATAGTGGTTTATTACTTTTTTGAAAAAAAGTTAACTATAGAAGTATCTTTATGGGGATGAACGATTTTTTTCTGATGAGGAAAGCTAAATGTGGGGTTGCTTTTTGGGGTGAACGCCTCTTTTACAACATGATGCAATGCTAGATGTGGTTTTCATTTCCGGGATGAACGCCTTTTTCACTACTTTCAATCCTAATTGTGGTTTTCATTTCCGGGATGAACGCCTTTTTCACTACTTTCAATCCTAATTTTGGTTTTCATTTCCAGGATGAACGCCATTTTTACTTCCCACATTCCTAATTTTGGTTTTCCTTTCCACAATGAACGCCGCTTTCATTACTCACAATGCTAAAAGCGGCTTTCATCTCCAATATGAAAACCGCTTCCCTATCTCATGTATTATTAACATTCATCGCAGACTGATTGTATTTTTTTAACAACCTTGCAAATGTCTCTCGTTCTTCTTCTGACCAAACATTGGTAACTTCTGCTACTCTTTTCTTTCTAAACTGTTTTTCTTTTTTAAATTCTTCTAATCCTATATCGGTTATCTGGAGTGTATAGGCTCTGCCATCTGTTTCATCTGGAATTCGGAACAAGTAGCCTTTCTGTTCCAGTGCTGCTGCCTGCCTACTTACTGTGGAAACATCTAGTTGAAATTCAGTTGCTAGCGCTTTAACACCAGCTGGCCCTTTTGTCACTATTTCATGTAATAACAGATATGCTGACCGATCAAGATTACCATTTTTTTTATGGGAAGACGTGTGTGTAATGCGACGTATCAGAATGGATAATTCAACCTCTAGTTCTTCCAACGATTCTTCATGCATAGATTAACTACCTCACCGTTTCAAAATATTTCTATAAAAATATGATAGCACACTTATTTAATGATTTGTAATGGACAGGGGAAGCTCCATTTCTGAAAATAGAATTGACGTTTTGAAATATAGTTGTATAATACAATTATATAGTTTCCTTATACAACTATTTTTTAAAAATCTAAGGGGGAAAGAAAATGCTAGCCCGTGATATTATGGTAAACCAAGTATATAAAGTGAAGGAAAGCGACACCGTCCGTTCTGTTATCGAAAAATTTATTGATTACAAAATTAGCGGTCTTCCAATAGTCAATGATCGAAATGAAATTGTTGGTTTCATCAGTGATGGAGATGTGTTGCGCTATATTGGTAAACATGATGATCATATTATCGACAGTATTTATTATGCTGTGGTAATTAAAGGCGATGATGAAGATTTTAACCAGAGATTACAAAGTCTCTTGCATTTGAATGTAATGAAAATCGCGAAGAAAAAAGTTGTAAAGGTAGCTTGGGATGAAAAAATAGAAGTGATTGCGGCTTTACTAGGTAAGAAGCAAATAAAAAAAGTGCCCGTTGAAAAAAACGGAATTTTAGCAGGCATTATTAGCCGCGGAGATGTAATACGGAATTCTTTTAAGGAATTAATCTAATACATTTTGAACCAAAGGGATAATAGAAAAAGGGGAGATTTATCCATGCCATCTTTACAATCTGTATCAGCAGATTCAACAAAAAATAATGTAAATACGAGGACTGAAGCTAGCTTGTTAAAACAGCCGAAAGCAGTATGGGCTGTATTTTTTGCTGGGATTATCGCCTTTATGGGTCTCGGTCTCGTTGATCCAATCCTTCCAGCGATTGCAGAGAAGCTTGATGCCTCACAAAGTCAAGTAACCCTGCTCTTCACTAGCTATAATGCGGTAATGGCCGTAGCAATGCTCATTACTGGGATGATTTCATCAAGACTTGGAGTTAAGTGGACACTTATCTTAGGAATAGTAATCATTGCTGTTTTCTCTTGCTTAGGCGGACTTTCAAATGGTATCTGGACACTTGTGGGACTACGCGGCGGATGGGGTCTCGGAAATGCGCTATTTGTAGCAACTGCGCTCGCCGCGATTGTATCTCTATCAAACAGCGGTACTGCAAAAGCAATTATTCTTTATGAAGCTGCTATTGGACTAGGAATCTCTGTTGGGCCTCTTCTAGGTGGCTGGTTAGGGGCTATGTCTTGGAGAGGTCCTTTCCTAGGTGTCGCAGCTTTAATGGTTATTGCCTTTTTTGGTATTTTAATTTTAATGCCAAAAGCTACATTACAGAATAACACGGTTAAGCCAAAAACATCTTTAGCAGATCCGTTTAGGGCACTAAAACACCGTTCCTTGCTTATATTCGGGATTGCTGCTGCATTATATAATTTTGGATTTTTCACATTGTTGGCCTATGCTCCTTTTGTTATGGGCTTAGATGAACATGGATTAGGCTTTGTATTCTTGGGCTGGGGAATTTTATTAGCTGTAACTTCTGTCTTTATGGCACCGAAATTACAAGAGCGCTTCGGTACAGTGAAATCTATGTGTGCCATGTTAACATTGTTTGCAGTAGTGTTAGTTGCGATGGGGATTTGGACATCGACACAATGGGTAATTATCGTAGCGGTTATTGCAGCTGGTGCTTTATTAGGTAACAATAATACACTGATTACAACTGCTGTAATGAATGCAGCTCCTGTTGAACGCTCAACTGCTTCAGCAGCATACAGTTTTCTACGCTTTATAGGTGGTGCCATTGCACCTTTTACAGCTGGTAAATTAGCGGAAATTTTCAATCCATCTGTACCATTCCTAGTAGGAGCAGGATTTGTGTTAGTTTCCGTAGTATTCATCTGGTTTAATAGTAAGCATGTAAGCCATGTAGATGAATTAGGTTCTGGACATTAACACTAAATAGTTAGTGAATATTCGAAATCATTCTAGAGGCTGGGACAAATCTAAATAACTAATCTTTAAAGACGAACAATCTCTAATTTAGCTCTTAAATAAAGCTACTTTTTCATATTAGTTAT
>NZ_JBQHVO010000051.1:0-39612 GCF_052064465.1 Niallia sp. HCP3S3_B10
CTAGCTTTTTATTACTTGTTGTCATTCTATAACATTCGTTATAAAACGATTATTGTTGACGTTTGTTTGTTCAGTTTTCAAAGAGCAATTTAGTTAGTCACTCAAGAAGCGACTTTCCTAATATAACATCTATCAACATTCACTGTCAATAGTTTTTCAAAAAAACTTTTCCCGTCGTTTACTTCAACATTTCGTGTTGTTTCAGCGACGGATATAAATATAACATTATTCCAACATAATGGTCAATACTTTTTTAAAACTTTTTTAGTTTTTTTCTAAAACCTTATAATATCGATGATAAACTCCGGGACTTTTCGTTGAAACATTAACTACCTCTATTAAATGTTTATCGATCAAATATTCTAAAAGCATCCCTAGATCAACTGCATAAATAAAAAGTTCTTCTTTTTCTAATAGCTCATTAAATGTCCAAGTTTCCTTTTCTTTTAATATATCTAGAATATGGCTTGTACTTGATCTCATTCTGGAATGAATTAAGAATTCACTTGCTAAGAATAATAACTCAAGCCTTTTTTCAATCGGCTCATCACTATTTACTAGCTCTACATATAATTTATAGATTTCTGGCTCTATTTGTTTTACTTGGCTCCAAACGGTTACCTCTGGATGGAATCCATTTTCAATCACAGCTAAACGTGCTAAGTGATGTAGGGAGTGAACAATATCATTATAAGCGTCAAGATAATGCTTATTTTCAAAGAAAGCTTTCCCGTCCATATATCGTTTAATAAGCTTAGCGAATTCTAACGCCATCTTTTGTTTTCGTTCGTTAACGGGAAATTCCTTTAACTCATTTTTGAGTTGATAGATATATTCGTTTCGATCGAAAACAACTCTTCCATTGTATATCCATTCAAATATTCTTTTATTATTCCCCAATAAAATCCAATTTCTTAATTGTTGTTCTGTGACAATATGCAAAGCTGCTTTCTTTTCCGCATAAGTATAGTGCTTTATAAAAACAGGGTGTTCTGCTTCTTTTACAATAATTAGCATCACCGTATCAAAAGTATCTGTCACGGTCATTTCATTTTGTTTTTTATCAATGATTAATACGCCCAATGTATTTGTCTGGCTAGCTCTTTCTTGATATATAGGACGAAGAATATCTTCCATCGTTATTCCTCCATCTCCATGAATAAATTTTATTCGTTTCGTATTATTTCGACATTTTCTATTAAAATCCTGCCCTATTTCCATGGCATACATGAAATCTTACTACAACTTCTAAAAAAATAGTATTACTTTTTTTCTTTATATTCCCCATCTATTATTTCCGTATAATGAAGAACCTTCTTTAGGAAAACAGAAAAAAGAGGTATCTTTTTAAGATTAACCTTCGCATGCATTTATACGAAAGCTAATCTTAAAAAGACAACCTCTTCTATTTCTTACATTAGTGCGCTTCTTTTTTAGCACAATCAGGACAAGTACCGTAAATTTCTAGACGGTGGTGACTGATTTTAAATCCTGAAACATGGCTGGCAAATTGTTCGACCTCATCCAGTCCTGGATAATGGAAATCAACTATTTTGCCACACTCTTTACAGATAATATGATAATGGTGAGAAGTAATGAAATCAAACCGACTAGAAGAATCTCCATATGTCAGTTCCTTTACTAAATTTACTTCACGAAAAACTCTTAAATTATTATAAACAGTGGCTACACTCATATTTGGGAATTTACCTTCAAGTGCTTTATAAATTTCATCGGCAGTCGGATGTGACATTGAGCTTATTAAATATTCAAGTATCGCATGACGCTGCGGGGTAATGCGCACTCCTGTTTCTTTCAGCTTGTCAAGAGCTTCCTGTAACTCATTATGCTCGCTATGCTCATTATGTTCCACGGACATGCACCCCATTTCTAAAAGATATTCTTATTTTATAATGTTTATAAATAGTGTACTAATAATAGGTGGGTTTTGTCAATACAGTTACTGTAATAACGCCGTTTATAGATGAATAAACCGTTTAAAATAACAACGATAATGATTATTTAACAATACAAACTATTAGATAATAGCAGTTGCCTGATTGCTATTGATAATACACTTTCATTATATGCATGTCACGCGCTACTTTTCACCAGAATTTTTATCCAATTCTCTTTTTATTCTAAAAAAAGACCAACGAACGCTTCGTTGGCCACCGACATATATATGAGGAGGTATATGCTCACTATACAATATGCTTATCGCTCCCTAATGAGTGGACAAAAGTCCCTAGCTTTAAAATTAGGCTTCGATTTTTTCTAATGCTTGTTTTATTTCGTCTACATGGCCAGCCACTTTCACTTTACGCCATTCCTTAACGAGCTTGCCTTCTTTATCAATCAAGAAGGTTGATCTTTCAATCCCCATATATTCTTTTCCAAAATTCTTTTTCCATTTCCATACATCGAAGCTTTCTGCAACTTCATGATTTTCGTCGGATAGTAATGGAAATGGCAACTCGTGCTTTTCGATAAACTTCTTGTGCCTTGAAATCGGATCAGGGCTAACGCCAAGTACCACTGTATGAAAGCCTTTAAAATCTGCATGGTTATCGCGGAAGTCACAAGCTTCTGTTGTACATCCAGGTGTCATATCTTTTGGATAAAAGTATAAGACTACATTCTTTCCTCGAAAATCTGACAGTTTTATTTTTTCTCCATTATCTGCTTGTAGTTCAAAATCTGGTACTGTATCTCCCAATTGAATCGACATCGTATCCCGCCTTTCTTTTCCTATACCAAGCGTACCGAATTTACTTGGATGAAGCAAGAAAAGGAGTTTGCTAATGATTCAAATCTAGGACGGCTCTTGTGACAAAGGCGGCTGGAATCGTGTAGCCTATTAATGCCTCGATAAGAACGATCATTCTTCCGATTCCAATAGGCATTAAATCACCAAACCCTACAGAGAATAAGGTGACACCACTAAAATAGATGCTAGTGTGTAACGTATGAAAGAAATCATAGTTTAGAGAAGGAGTCTGTCCATCATTATATACAGGGATTCCATTCATTTGAAACAACGTATAGATTAAGCCAAAGCCAATCATAATGGTGATATAAACAAAAATTAAGTACATAAAATTTTCAAAGGATACCCATTTTTCTTTTACGCGGTAAGGAACAAACAATGTTCTTAAGCTCATCGCAATAAAAAAAAGGATTAAAGCTAATAAGACATAAAACATCTCCTTACCCCCTTACTTTATTGCTGCACGTCCTTAAATACTCCATCATTAATATTTATGCTTGTCTAAGGTAATTATGCGTTTATCCAGTTACACCTACCTGAGAACGTATGAAAGTTGCCTGTTGTTTAAAAGCTGTTTCCCTTTATCTTCTTTCAAAAAGTGCTAAAATGAGGGAAGGTATTCTATACAGAATGTTACGATTTATAGGAGGTTTATATGTTACATACCAATTCAGAACGATTACATGAAGAAGCTTTAGAGATTATTGTCGGAGGTGTCAACAGTCCTTCTCGCTCTTACAAAGCCGTTGGTGGCGGATCACCGATAGTGATGGAAAAAGGGCAAGGTGCATACTTCTTTGATGTAGACGGAAATCAATATATCGATTATTTAGCTGCATATGGTCCTATTGTGACTGGACATGCTCACCCACATATCACAAAGGCAGTCACTCGTGCAGCAGAAACAGGACTACTATTCGGTACTCCAACACCCCATGAAGTAAAATTTGCAAAAATGCTTCAGGAAGCAATCCCTTCCATGGAAAAAATCCGTTTTATGAATTCTGGAACAGAAGCCGTGATGACAACGATTCGTGTTGCGCGTGCTTATACTGGCAGAAACAAAGTCATTAAATTTGCGGGCTGCTACCATGGTCACTCTGATCCAATGCTAGTTGCAGCAGGTTCTGGACCTTCTACACTTGGCACTCCAGACTCTGCGGGTGTTCCTGCGGTAATTGCAGCTGATGTCATTACTGTTCCTTTCAATGATTTAGATGCCTATAAAGATGCCTTGGATAAATGGGGAGATCAAGTAGCAGCTGTTCTTGTGGAGCCAATCGTTGGAAACTTCGGTATCGTGGAACCTGTGGAAGGATTTTTACAAGGAATCAATGAGCTAACACATGAAGCTGGCGCACTTGTTATTTATGATGAGGTAATCACCGCTTTCCGCTTCACTTACGGTGGAGCACAGGATTTATTAGGCGTTTACCCCGACTTAACTGCCTTAGGAAAAGTAATTGGCGGCGGTCTACCAATTGGCGCTTATGGTGGTAAAAAAGAAATTATGGATCAAGTTGCACCAGTTGGACCAGCATACCAAGCAGGAACTCATGCCGGAAACCCAGCATCCATCCAAGCGGGCATTGCATGTCTCGAAGTATTAAAACAAGAAGGCGTATACGATTATCTAGATAAACTAGGCGCATTATTAGAAAAAGGTATTTTAGAAGCAGCTACTAAGTACAATGTTCCAATTACACTCAACCGTCTAAAAGGAGCACTTACTGTCTTCTTTACGACGGAAAAAGTATACAACTACAAGCAAGCAGAAAGCACAGATAGCGAAATGTTCGGCCGCTTCTTTAAACTATTAGTAGAACAAGGAATTATGCTAGCACCATCCAAATACGAAGCATGGTTCCTCACCATCGCACACACAGAAGAAGACATCGAAGCAACCCTACACGCTGTAGATCAAGCATTCGCTTCATTACAAGAAGAGTATAAATTTTAAATAGTTGTAAGGAAAAAGGTTCAGAGGAATTCTGGACCTTTTTTTATTTTCACAAAGGGGATCTTCCTCTTATAAATTAAAAAGATTAGAAGCTTTTTCTAATTTCCAACCACAGATAAATGAAGCGAACGCCTGTAGCGGAAATCAGCATCCCATTAAAACGTTTCACACCTCGAATATCGTTTAAATCCATTTCAATTTTAACAACAATATGTCCATTTTTTTAAAATCCATCGAAAAAAGAAAAAATCCGGCATTAGTCTATTGAAGTTAGCATCTAATCACTGTATAGTACATTATTGTGTTTACTTTTCGTGTTTTCCGCAAAAAGTAAGGGGTATAAGAAAATATGTTATTACGTTAAAGAAAGGAACACTTATTTATGACATTAGGAGCGCGTATTCTGAAAACAGGAATCGCCATCGTTTTAGCTTTATTTCTAGCACAACTATTAAATGCACCAACTCCTGTTTTCGCAGGAATTTCTGCCATTTTCGCCATACAACCAACCGTCTATCGTTCTTATTTATCTATCATTGAACAAGTGCAAGGGAATATCATCGGCGCCATTATAGCAGTAATATTTGTATTAAGCTTTGGAAACAACGTCTTTATTATCGGACTTGCTGCCATTATTGTTATTACTATTAACTTAAAATTAGGCTTAGAAAAGACGATTACCTTATCTGTTGTTACATTAATTGCGATTATGGAATCACCTACAGATGATTTCATCACATTTGCGATTATTCGTTTCTCTACCGTAATGCTAGGGATTCTGTCTTCATCAATCGTCAATCTGATTTTTCTACCACCTAAGTATGAAAATAAATTGTACAACCAAATTTCCGATATGAGTGAGGAAATAACAAAATGGATTCGCTTGAACATTAGACATGCATCCGAGCACAGTCTTTTAAAAAATGATATTGATAAAATGTCCGACCGGTTAATGAAAATAGACCAGTTATATATACTGTACAAAGAAGAACGGAATTACTTCAAAAAAACAACCTTATTAAAAACGAGAAAGTTAGTGATTTATCGGCAAATGATTGCAACATTAAAAAAATCATTTCAAACATTGAAAAAGATTCATCGCTATGAAAATGAGTTATTGAGTTTACCTGAATATTTTCAAAATATTATTCAGCAACAACTCGATTGTCTGATTCACCACCACGAACATGTGATGCTAAAATTTATTGGAAAGGTAAAGCCACATGTTATTTTTGAAGAAGGTAGCATTTCCCTTGACCGAAACATGCTATTCCAAGAATTGATGCAGTACTACAAGGAGACAGAGTCACTTGTCCACGAAAATGAAGAAGAACTAAAGCAATATCATATGATGCAAATCGTTTCAGCCATTATTGAGTATGATGAGAATGTGGAGCATCTTGATACATTGATTACCTCTATCCAGGTTCATCATAACCATGAAGCAGAGGTAACAATTGAAGAATAAAAAAACGATCCAGAGCGAAAATGCTTCTGGATCGTTTTTTCAATTCCCCAATTGCTGTATTTGAAATAGATCATGATAATGACCTTGTAATTTCATCAGCTCATTATGTGTGCCATCTTCCATGATTTTTCCGTGTTCGATTAAAACAATTCGATCTGCATGGGTAATCGTGGAGAGTCGATGGGCAACAATCAAGGTTGTTCTATCTTTTGCCAGTTCTTCAAGGGATTCTTGAATTGATTGTTCACTTTCCAAGTCTAAAGCAGAGGTTGCCTCGTCCAAAATTAAGATAGGTGGATTTTTCAAGAAAACGCGAGCTATCGCTACTCTTTGTTTCTGTCCTCCACTTAATTTCACTCCTCTTTCTCCAACTTTCGTTTCATAACCTTCTGGCAGCTGCATAATAAAGTCATGGGCATTCGCAGCTTTTGCGGCGGCAATCACTTCCTCTTCCGTCGCATTTGGTCTCCCAATCATAATATTTTCTCTAATGGATTCACTAAAGAGAATATTTTCTTGAAGAACCATTCCAATATGATCCCTTAAGGAACGAGCTTGTAAATCTCTTATATCTTTTCCATCTAAGAGAATCCTTCCACCTGTCACATCATAGAATCTTGGTATAAGACTAATTAACGAAGATTTTCCGCCCCCACTCATTCCAACAAATGCGATAGTCTCCCCTGGCTTAATATGTAAAGAAACATTATCTAATACTTTCGGATCCTTTGTATCATAGGCAAAATCAACCGCTTCAAATGCAATGTCACCTTTTACATTTGCACAAGGAATGGCATTTGGCTTATCCTGAATATCATATTTTTCATCAATCAAATCAAATACTCGATCCATTGAGGCAATCGATTGGGTTAATGTTGTCGAAGAATTCACTAATCTTCTTAATGGATTATACAATCTTTCAATATAGGCAAAAAATGCAATCATAGCCCCTAAAGTTAGATCACCATTTAATACTTGATAGCCAGAATAGGCAATCACAAACAATGGAGAAATATCGGTAATCGTATTAACAACCGCAAATGCTTTAGCATTCCACTTCGTATGATTGACCGCTTTTTCTAAGAAGGCATTATTATATTTTTGAAAATGCTTTTGTTCATGATTTTCCGTAGCAAAGCTCTTAATAACAGAAATTCCTTGTACCCTTTCATGCAAAAAGCTTTGTACTCCTGCTAGCGCCTGTGACCTTTCTCTTGTCAGCGTCCGTAAATTTCCAAAGAAATAACTCACGGAGAAAGCATAGAAAGGCAATAAAATGATGGAAACAAAGGTTAGCTTTATATTCATCGTGAACATGATAGCTATTGTAATCAATATTGTTACGGCATCTAACCATAAATTCATTAATCCTGTTAAAATAAAGTTTTTCGTTTGTTCGACATCATTTATTACACGGGAAATAACTTCTCCTGCCCGGGTATTAGAATAATATTTTAAACTTAATTTTTGAAGATGCATAAATAGCTGGTCTCTAATATCATATAGAATTTTATTAGAAGTCCATTGTGCGAAATATTGACGATAATACTCGATTGGTGGCCTTACTACGATAAAAATAATCGTCATGATGATCATAATCGTCCATAAATTGCTCATTTTAGTTGCCTGTGCTAAGTCTGGATTATTGATTATGTCATCGATTACGTACTTTAATAGCAATGGTATTAATAGCGGGATGGCAAATTTAACAATGCCGATGATAATGGTGCCAATGATTTGCCACCGATATGGCTTTACAAAAGCCATATATCTTTTAATACTGTCCACATATACTCCCCTCTCTATGTTGCCTTTGTTCTATTTCCTTTTTGGTAGTTTTGAAAACTTGTTTTGTGTTTGGCTTTGTTTACAGCTGTTAGGAAAACTTAGTGATTTCCTCTGTTACTTTTTCATTTTTCATGCTGGAATGGGCATGAAAATGTTGGCTTCAGTTACCTTTTGCTGTTTTTACCAGATGAATCGGGCACTGAAATGTTCTCTCTCAGGTTACCTTCCAAACTATCCCAACCACAATGCAAGCATTGATAATAAATCACACAATCTCTTCCATAACTAACTCTTTGATAACAATGAATCATTTTATCATTATTCGAAGCATATGCATAAGAAAAAAGCCTGCTGAATACCAACATGCTTTTTTCAGTCATCCATATTAACTTCTGTACGTTAAGTATCTTTCATACCACAAATCAACAAAATCTGGTGCAAAGGGACCTTTTCTTTGTCTTATCCATTGTATTAATTGATTTACTTGCGACTTTAAAATATGATCGATGACATCTGGATATTTCATTTCTTCACGGTGACGTTCATATTCATCCTCATCTAATAAATTGAATGTCATATCCGGGAAAATTTTGATGTCCAAATCATAATCAATATATTTAAGTGCCTCTCCATCGTATATAAATGGTGAGCTTAGGTTGCAATAATAATGAATGCCATCTTCTCTAAGCATGCCAATGACATTAAACCATTGTTGTGAATGAAAATAACAGATTGCAGGTTCACGCGTTACCCACGTTCTTCCATCTGATTCTGTAACAATTGTACGATCATTACCACCTATAATTAAGTTTTGCGTCCCTTTAAGTATCGTTGTTTCGTCCCAGATTCGATGGATGTGCCCATTATGCTTATAACTGTGAATTTGTATTGGTTCACCCTCGATAGGTACGCCCATTTTTATTTCTCCCCTACTTTCTATTTACGGACGCTTTGTAACCTGTTACATACTAAAAGCGATTCATTATTTCATTTAAGGCAACAAAGTACGATTCCTCTTTTTTCTTATTATAACGGTTATCTGGTAAATTTAAAACAAAAGAACCATTGAAATTACACAATGGTTTCAAATATTCCATATTTTTTTTATGAACTCGATGATAGTTTTAGCTCATTTTCTTGATAGACTCGAATGACTTTTTCTGTTTGCAATTCAAAAATTTGTTGTATTTGCTTAAGTTCTACTTTCATTTTGCCAATTTCTATTTGCACTTCTTTTAATTCGGTTTCTTTTTGCAGCATTTGTAATTGTGCTTCAATTTCTTCGCACCGCTCTAATTCTCCTTGTAAATATAGTAGTTTTTCCATTATTCGCATTTGCTCTCCAACTAAACCGTTAAATACATCCATGAAAAAACACATCCTACTCTTTATTTTTAGGTTCGGTAATACTTTATTTATCATCTTTCTTTAACTATTTCTGTGTATGTATGATTATTCCTTTGACTACTTCTGTAGACAAAGAAGAAGTTTTGTCGAACTATTTTTATTGTAAGCGGCACCGTATATTAAAAAAATTAATAATAGCTATTTCCATAAAAAGCAAAGGGCACTCTCCCGTAAGTGAAGTGCCCTTTGTTTGCATTATTTGCTTGTGTTTTGAGATTTTTTAGCTTCAGCTTGTTGGTTAGCTTTTCTTACTTCTGAAGCGTTTGTTTCGCTTGCAAATTCAGTACCAAATTGACCTTGGCCTGCTTGAGCGTTTTGTTGTTTTACTTCTTGGATGTTAGTTCCTGATTGAGTTACACCAGATTTTTTAGCCATGAATATCACCTCCACGCCTATTAATTTGTCCCAGACATTTCGGTTCTATCCAAAGTTTTTATTTTCCAATAAAATCCAATTTTTTCTCTAAAGAGAAAAAAGAGAATCTTCCTCAGAAGGAAAATTCCCTTTTCTTACTTACACTAATAACGAAATACCACCATCCACAATAATCGTTTGCCCTCTTATCATACTAGCGTCATCGCTTACTAAAAACATAACTGCGTTCACTAGGTCTTCCATTTCCACCATTCTTCCCGCTGGCGTTTTATCTGCTGCCGCTTGAAGCAATTCTTCTCTATTTGGGAAATGTGTTAATGCTTCTGTATCAACAGCTCCACCAGAAACAGCATTAACCACAATATTTTTTGGAGCTAATTCTACTGCTAAATATCTAGTCAACGCTTCTACTGCCGCTTTACTTACCCCAACAGTCGTATAGTTTTCTAAATAGCGAATCGCTCCTAATGAACTGATGCTGACAATCTTGCCGCCTTTATCCATTAATTTCGCCGCTTCTTGCGCACAGAATAATAACGCTTTACTGTTAATATTCATTGTCCAATTCCAATGAGACTCTTCTAATTCCATAATTGGTCGTAACACACCAGATGCTGCGTTATTAACGAAAACATCCAAACGCCCGAATTCTTCTTTCACTTCTGCGAACATTGCTTTAATTTTATCAACATCCCCAACATTCGCTTTTACTAAAAGAACTTTTCTTCCTAATGCCGTTATTTCATCGGCTGTTTCTTGGGCAGCCTTTCTGCTTCTTGCATAGTTAATAACGATATCATAGCCCTCTTTTGCTAATCGAATCGCTGTTGCTTTTCCTATTCCTCTACTGCTTCCTGTAATTAATGCTACTTTGTTTGTCATTCTTTTAATTCCTTTCCCATCCATTTACTTTTCATTTTACCTCTATTAATGCATAGTTCGCAAACAACATTCGCACAATAGATATAGATATGCTTAAGGTAAAGGAAGGTATTGGATAATGTATGTTGGTAGAGATATGACTGAATTAGCAATGATCGCTAAAGGCGAATGGAAGGATAACGAGCTTGCCTACTTCCATCATTCCTTACAGCAAATGACTCCCTATTTAAATAGCGAAGGAGCAAGTATTCATCGTGAAATTATCGTGGAGATTGAAAATAGAGGCGGCTTAAAAAGAAACGAAGCAGATTATACACATGGAACAGAAGTGAACGATGATTAAAAAACAAGGGGACCAACTGTGGTCACCCCTCGTTAATTTGCTCTGATAAAAACTTCAGCATCTTTTGATGAGACACTGGGAATGGGAATGGCTCTATCTCTTCGGAATTCACTTTTCGTAGATCTTCCCTTTCCTCTTTCAAATCAATCAATTTTCCACTATAGACATTGATATTCCAAATCAAATGGGAAAAGACATGTTCAATTCTTGTAATCATTTCGCCAACTTCTACTGTTGCTTGAAAGTCTTCCAAAAGCCTTTCCTCTAGCTGCGCTTTCTCGCTTTTTAACACTTGAACGATTTCCATATTAGGAAATTCCCATAGATTTGCAAGCAATCCTGTGCTAGGTCGCTTATGAATCAATGTTCTTCCATCTTCATCTGTCAAAACGACAGCAGCAAGCTGGATTGACTTTTGCTTCTTGCTTTTCGTCTTAACCGGCAGTTCCGTTACTGTTCCTTCATCAAATGCATGACAATGCTCTCTAACAGGACAAAGCAAACAAGACGGCGAAGTAGGTGTACAAATTAAGGCACCTAGCTCCATTAAGGCTTGATTAAAATAGGATGGATTCTCATGTGAAATCAGGACGCGCACGGCTTCTTCAAAAGTTTTTCTCGTTTTCGGCTTGGCAATATCTTCCCAAATCGAAAGAATTCTAGATAAGACCCTCATAACATTTCCATCAACAGCAGGTTCTGGAACACCATAGGCAATACTTAAAATCGCTCCCGCCGTATACGGGCCTACTCCCTTTAAGCCAGAAATTTCTTTTGGCGAATCTGGCACTTTGCCCTCATACTTTTCATGGACTTCCTTTACAGCGGCATGAAGGTTTCGTGCTCTTGAGTAATAGCCTAACCCTTCCCAAGCCTTTAATACCTTCTCTTCTTCCGCAACTGACAATGCTTCAATTGTTGGAAACTGAGAAATAAATCGGTTAAAATAGGGAATAACCGTATCAACCTTAGTCTGCTGAAGCATTATTTCAGACACCCATACTTTATAAGGATCCTTATCCTTTCTCCATGGAAGATCTCTTTGTTCCTCGGTAAACCATTTTAATAAATCTTCTCTAAATTGCTCTACATTCACTTGGTTCTTTATCATTTCTTGCCTTTCTGTCACCATAAACCTCCATATGTTAATTATTAATTTTTTTGGGAATAACAATGTATAGACTTCTTTTTATTCTATTGGACATAACATGCATCATAGGATGAAATGGGATAGAATGAAAGTATGAAAAATCTTACTAACAAGTGATATCCTAGCCAAAAGATTTGATGTTATTAAAGTAAGTATAAATAAGTAAATTTGTCTCATTTTAAATAAGAGAACTATTTTTTTATAAAAATTATGCGATTGTCCGATGTATATTATCGATTTTTATTATTTAATAACATTATCCGCATTTTTTGTCCTATGCTTTTCTTTAGCTGTTTGTAGTGTATCTTTTGTTAAGAAAAAAGAAAAGCATATTTTAATTGTAATTATGGTGTTTTCATCCAAATAATGCTGGAGAAAAATCAGGGAGGTTTGGTATTTTGGATACAGGAACACATATCGTCATGGGGATTGCACTTGGTGGGTTAGCGACGTTAGACCCGGTTGTTGCTTCAAGTCCTGTAACAGCTACAAGTGTTATGATCGCCACAATAGTGGGCTCTCAAATACCAGATATCGATACGGTTTTAAAATTAAGAAACAATGCCGTTTATATACGTAATCATCGTGGAGTCACACACTCAATACCTGCAGTAATTTTATGGCCATTGCTCATCACCGCGGTCATTTATCCGATTTTCTTAGAAGCAAATTTATTGCATTTATGGCTTTGGTCCTTTTTAGCGGTTTTTCTGCATGTTTTTGTAGATATTTTTAACGCTTACGGTACACAGGCCCTTCGCCCCTTTACAAATAAATGGGTTGCGTTGGGAATTATTAACACATTTGATCCAATCATTTTTTCTATGCATATTATTGCTATTTTATGTTGGATATTTGGCTCCAATCCTGGATATACTTTTTTAACGCTCTTCATCGTTCTAATCGGTTATTATCTGCTGCGAATTATCACACAGCGGCAGGTAAAAATAAATGTGAAAAAGAAGATTCCGAACGCAACTGAAATCATTTTATCACCAACGATGAGATTTAATCACTGGCGTATTGCTGTAATGACTGATGACTCCTTCTATGTCGGTCGATCGCATCAGCATGAAATTGAAATTTACGATAAATTTCATCGCATTCCAATTCCAAATACACCAGTTCTCGCAGCAGCACAAAAAGATAAGAACCTATCTGCATTCTTATCCTTTTCTCCTGTTTTTCGCTGGGAAGTCTTGGAGCTCGATGACCAATACCAAGTCCGTTTCATTGATTTGCGCTATCGAAGCAATGGACATTATCCATTTGTCGCTGTCGTTCATCTAGATTTAAATTTAAATATTATTACCTCGTACACAGGCTGGATCTTTAGTGAAGATAAACTTAAAAAGAAACTCGATATACTAACAAATTAGTATAAGACAGGTCGACTCAAACGTCGACCTGTCTATTATTTAAATGAATTTTCAATGCAATTTCTTTTTATCATCTGTAAGAAATTCTTTATATTTTGGATTTTCTGCGACAAATTCATGTAGCTTTTCTCCATAGTTTTCAATCCACTGACTGACAACTCTTTCAGTTACTTCTTCTCCTTGATATTTCCGACCAGCTTTTGCATAAGTTGCTTCGAAATCTTCCCATAATAATTCAACCCATGTTTGCGCTTGCCCTACTGAAATAAATGAATTATGCTCCAGTAGCCGTTCCACTAACTTTTTCTGTACTTCATGCATCATTGATTCCTTCTTTCTTTTTCTGTTTTTACTTATAGATTGCAGATGGATAACAAATACTATCCGTAGTAATAAACAAATATACGTTTATTACTGTTTACTTAGTTGATTCTTGGAGGTATAACGATGGGAAATGTAGATAATACAAATGATGTAAAGCTTGAAGGAGAACCGAGAGCTAAAGCAGAATTTGCTTCTAAAAGAGCAAATGGGACAATCAATACACATCCTCAAGAGAGAATGCACGCTTCCTCTCATCGCAGACCGAAAAAATAAGGAAGTACTGTAGGAAAGAGGGAGAGACCATACACGGTCCCTCCTCTCCTTTCCCTCAATCCTTCTTTTTCAATAACGCAATCGGAATACCTTCTTCTTGGCTTCCATCTATTTTCCGTTTTCCCCAGGCAAATACACCATTCATATAATCGATTTGAAAAAGAACTCCAGGATCTCCTTCTATTTCATACACTTCATTCGGTTTAAAATCTTTTGGATTTAATAAATAGGATTTTGCGAGAACTGCTTTTCTTTCTAAGACTGCATACTCATTAATCATTCCAAGCTGTTCCGCCTTTTTTGCTTGATCATTTAAAGTGGATATTTCCATACGGAGCTCATGTTCTGTCATCATGCTATATCTTTTTGTCAGCATTTATATTCCCTCCACTACAAACTAGTGTAATAAAATTAACCAGATTCGGCAAAAATTTAGATTATTTATTTACATTTCCTCTTCCATTTCATCTAAATATTGTTCGATAAGATCCATCGAGAATCCTTTACGGTATAAAAATTGTTTCATTTTCTGTGTGAATTCATAGCCTGTAAATTTTGCAAATTTCCTTCTTGCCTTCTCGCCATGAATCCGAATGGTTTCTAATCCATCGCTATCCATTTCAAGAATCTCTGGCATCCTTTTCACTTCCTGAATAATAGCAGTGGTAAATCCTTTGCGAACAAGTGTCTGCTCTAGCTTCTGTAATAAAATTTTCTTAGAATCCTTTTTCTTCCCCGCTAAAAATTTCACCATTACCTTTTGTGCAGACTGAAGTTGATCTTCATATGCAAATTCCTCCATGGCACGCTCGATCAATTCGATCTGAACGCCTTTTTCTTTCAGCTCTCTTTTAATCGATTCTGGTCCTTTTGTTGTTGTATTCCGTTGGGTGCGCACATAGGAGAAAGCATAATCTTCATCATCGATAAATTTCATATCCTTTAATTTCATCATTACTTCTGATACGAATGACTCGTTTTCCATTTTAGCAAGTAGATGTTTTCTTACTTCCTTTTCCGTCCTTTTCACTTTAGCCAAATACCTAACTGCCAGATGGTAACCTTTTCTTATTTCATCCGTATATTGAATTTCATTTAATAAGAGAGAATCGAGTTCCATCCCTTTCTGCAACTGGTACTTCACTAACACAGCCTCATCTACACTAAATGCATAAACCTCTTTCCCTTGCTTTATCGTAAAAATATTATAACGGTCGTTTAATTCCTTTTGTCTTGTAATTTTACTAATAATCATCCCATCACCACATTATTATCTATTTTGAGATTTTCTTATTCTTAGCTTTAACAGAAACTTTTTATTAACATTCACTTAAACACTTCTCCTTAAAATGTAGCATAGAAAAAAAGGAATAGCAGTACTTTTGCCTTCTTCCACTAATTAATTTACATCCTGTGTGCATCTATATTACCCAACTAGGAAAGAATAAAGAAGATACTTTGGAATGAGAAAGGAATGGTATAGATGGATAGAAAGAAAAAGCAAAAACAAAAACATACACTATCTAGTATGCAGGCAGTAACCTATCAACATGAATTTAAAATGGCTGATCGAGCTGCTAGCAGAAAAGATAATAAATAAGCCAATCTTATCCTTCTTAAGGAGAGAATTTCCGTATATTCTCTCCCCCTCTTTTATGTTAACCCTTACATTTATGTGGATAAAATAACCTTCATCCTGTTGATAATGTGGATAAGACTGTGGAATACTTTATTTTCAGCATTTATCTTGTTAGTAAATAAGTTGATAATCTAACCGTTTTTCCACAGTTAATATTGCGATTATTTTCAGAAATATACAACAAAAAAGGACCTTTCCACTTTATTAATGGCTAAGACCCTTTTTTTAAATAGTATAAGAATTGATATAATAGCATATAAGTCTTTTAAATGATTTCTTCCTTGTTTCTACCTTCTTCCAATAAATTAGCTTTATTATAGTAAAAGATGTATTTTTGAAAATAATGGTTTCTCTCTAAGCCTCCTTTTGCTCGATTCGATTTTTGTGAATATTTAGTAGCCAGCCGTTTACTGTGTCTAATTTTTATTGTTAGTAAAACAGAATTCATCATTTTCCCCCTTCTAACCATTCTTAATAACGAACAAATAATCAAAAAAATAATCAGCTTTATTTTTATATTTTTCTCTTTTTTATTGATTCGTTATTAAGAACATGTTTTGTATATAAACCCCTTTATACTTTTAAATATACTCATATATGTTCTTTATGTCAATGAATTTTCGTTTCTTTTAAAGAACAAATGTATAAACAGCTATTTGTTTTTTATAAGAAATAGCTATTTGGTAAAACTGAAATTTATCATGGTAAAGTACAAGGGTTCATAAGATAATCTTTATAAAGATTGGATTGAGGAATAGCAGGATAACTTTTTACGCTCTTCTATCCTTTCTATCTGTTTTAATTCCTTTAATAAATCACCTATACAAACTAACTCCATAAATAAATAAGTTATTTTCCAATTGTTGTCACTATTTATTTCTTCCTTTAATTCACTTGGGAGTAACCTACAACTTTGTATTAAAAGTGTTTTACTTATAGCGGAGTCCAATTCTTTTAAATCGTCCATCTCTATTATTTCTTGTATATGGCCAATTGCATTCATCATTTCTTCTTTCTTTTCATCGCTTAGAGATATTTTTGTGAAGTTTGAAGAGCTTAACAGCCCAAGGTGATAAATTAGCTGTCGCAAAATAGCTACCTTTTTATATTCATAATGAAAAAGCTTCATACTTTCTCGACTCGAATGATATAATTTCCACTCCATTTTCTGATAGGAACAGAGCGTTTCTATACGATCCAAGTTCTTCCTCAATACATCAAAGGTATTTTTTGTGCTCTTATGTAAAGGCTGTTGGGCTATGATTTCCTTCCCCCTCATTTGAAGAAAGTTTCCAGCTTCTGCAGATAAAAATCTAATTTTATCCATAATCCCTTTTGAATAATCTGGGTGAATGACTAAAAGATTTACCAAAGAAGATACGATTAACCCAATGCCAGTTGTCCCTAATCGAACGAAAAATGATAAAGTATAATGGTCATGAACAGTGGAAATCATCGCTACTCCTGTAAGCGTGGCAACTAAGATACCTGCATGTAATCGTAATTTATGGCATGTAAACAAAGTACCAAGCGCTACGATTGTATACGTGTACGGTTGATCTCCTAACAGATATGTAAAAAGAACAGCATATGCTGCTCCTATTGCGGATGCAGGAAAACGGATAAATGCTTTTTTTATTGAGTCTCTTGCAGTTGGTTCTATCGTCACTATGGATGTAATAACTGCAAACATTACTGGCCATTCCAACAAATAGCAAAAAACAGAGGTTAACAAAACCGCTATCCCTGTTTTTACGATCCTTCCACCTACTATTTTATTATTTATTAATGCTGTTATCATAGATGATACCTTCTTTATTTATTCATTAATTATCTTTATTATACTGCAGGAAAAATCCTCATAGGGGAAATTAAACATTTTATTTTTAGAAAATAGAGGAGAAACAGAATAATGAACCTATCTTCAAAAAAAGCAAAGAAGTTTGCATATATCAAACTCCTTTGCTTTGGCATTCACTTAGAAAGAAACGCTCTCTCCTGCGAACTTTTTTCGATAATGTTCTTCAATATTACTTCTTTTTCAAGATAACTGGATTTAATTCCAAAGTGGGGTTCTATACGTTCTATCGCTTTATTGCCCATCAATAATAATTTAACTGCTCGATAAGGCATATTAATTCCAGCAAGACAACTATAATGTAGACCCCCAGACATTCGTGGGTTAATCTCTAATAATTTTGGCTTGCCCTCTTTGTATTTCACTTGAATATTATAAACAAAGGGAATTTCTAAAACTTGATTTATTTTCTCCGCCAATGTAATTAATTCTTGATTGTGTTCTAGTTCCCTTACTCTTCCTTTTCCCTTTTTCCTTGGAATAGCTACCATTAACTCTCCATCGTATCCTAAACAATCAATACTATATTCTGTTCCATCCAAGTATTCCAACACCATTAAGGGTGGAAATTCTGATTGCTGCTTTAATATACTATAAGCATGATCAAATGTTATTTTATGAGAAATGCCTTTGTTAAATAGTTCTTCAATGCTGTCTAGGCGATCCTGAATGATTCGAAAACCATTCCCACCTTCTCCTATCACAGGCTTAAAGCATACAGTATGTCCTTTATCCTTTAAAGCATAATAAGCTGCTTTAAAAGCTTCTGCATCGCTGACAACAAAGTAATCAGGAATAGCAACATATTCCTTCAGTAGGGAATGTCTCTCTATTAACCGATAGGTAGCTTCTTTGTCATCGAGCTCCTCCATCAAACGAGCATCTGGGCAAACAAGTACCTTAACTCCTAAATCATTGAATTCCTTTATATGCTTGGCAATAAGGACATTTTCCTTCCGCGGAACAAATAGATCAATCGAATGGATACGACAAAATTCTAAACAAAATTGAAGATAATCTTCTCCCGTAACAGTTGGTTCTTTGAAAGCTGCATCACAATAACTTAAGTAAAGGGCATCTTCATTGCTAGAAGTTCCGTATACTTCAAATTCGATTCCATCTGAATTATAACGGATCATATCAATAAAATGTGCAACTGTTGTGAACCATTGGTTAAACCAAATTCTTTTTTTCATTTCTCTATCCTTTCAGCTATACTAATGATTTCCATTTTTTAGCTCTCTGAAATTTTTATTATGGATAACCTATCTTCTTTTTATTCCTATTGTTAAACAAAAATTCGACAACCTCTGTCAAATTCCTGCATCTTGCAGTACCCTTTTCTGAAACTTCTTTTTATTCACTCTGTTTCAAGTTTTTAAATTCAGGGAAAATAGATACAAATAATACTTTTATTTGTATAGACAGATTCTAATTTGTACTATTCTATTAGGCTCATGCTATAATTAATAAATAGTATTAATTTTGTAAAAATGTTAAAAGGAGATCTGTTTATGACAAAATTCACTGGCTACATTGGCACATATACAAAGAAATCGAGTAAAGGTATTTATTCCTTTGTACTAGACACAGATGCAAAAAAAATCACGGATGTTTCGCTTGCAGCTGAAATTGAAAACCCTACCTATTTAACAATCACAAACGATAATCAGCATTTATTTGCAGTCGGCAAAGAAGGCTCTACAGGTGGAGTTTCTGCTTATTCTATTAGTGCTGACGGAATTCTCTCTCTCATTAATCGCGTATATTCAGAGGGAGCATCACCCTGTCATGTAAGTGTAGATGCTGATAAAACAATCGTTCTTTCTGCAAATTATCACAAAGGAACTGCGGAATCCTACTCATTAAATACAGCAGATGGTTCATTAAATCGTGTGGCATCTATTATTGAACATACTGGGACAGGCCCTAATACTGCACGCCAGGAAAAACCGCATATGCATTTCGCTGGTTTTACTCCAAATGATCAATACGCAGTCTCTGTTGATTTAGGTACAGACCGCGTAGATACTTACAAGCTCGTCGATAATAAGCTAGAAGAGGTTAGCAGTTTGTCTGTTAAACCTGGAAGTGGTCCAAGACATATTGCCTTCCATCCTAATGGTAAATTTGCTTATGTCATGACAGAATTAAGCAATGAAGTTATTGCTTTATCCTTTAACTCCGAAACAGGAGCATTTGAAGAATTACAATATATCTCTACTTTACCAATTGATTTCACAGAAAATAGTCAAGGAAGTGCAATCCATCTTTCTTCCGATGGAAACTTTGTATACGCAGGTAACCGCGGACATAATTCCATTTCTATTTTCCAAGTTAATAGTGAAACTGGCCAATTAACCTTTATCGAACGAACTTCAACAGAAGGAAACTGGCCAAGAGATTTTGTTTTGGATCCAACAGAACAATTCCTTCTTGCATCAAATGAACAGTCTGACACTCTTACTTTATTTGAGAGAGATTCTGTTACAGGAAAACTTACTCTATTACAATCAGAAATAGAGGCACCAGAACCAGTTTGTGTTAAATTTTTAAATAATTGAGAAAAGCGAAGGGCAACCGTTTAGGGGCGTGTGGGGTGGAAAAATCGTTCCTGAGATAAAGGAAACATGAAGAGCAATAGCGATTCAATGTTGACTTATCGAAAGGGAAGGTTGAGTAGCCCATCAGCTCCTAGATGCCCGGTGCTAGACAGCAAATTGACTTCAGAAAACTTTACATTCTTAACGTCAAGAAGGAGGAGGCGGATAGCCTTCTCCTTTATTTACAGTCTAAGGTTTTTTTAAGCTAAATATGCTTCCTGAACTTGTTTATTCGTAATGAGCTCTTCTCCTGTTCCTTCTAGTACAATCTCTCCTGTTTGAATAACATATCCTCTACTTGCAATTTGCAATGCTTGGAATGCATTCTGTTCCACCAATAATATCGTCATCCCTTGTTTATTAAGCTCTTTGATAATTTCAAAGATTTGCTCCACAATAATAGGAGCAAGCCCCATTGATGGTTCATCTAACATCAGCACCTCTGGCTGCATCATGAGTGCTCGACCAATTGCAAGCATTTGCTGCTCTCCGCCACTCATTGTTCCACCTTTTTGCTCCACTCTTTCTTTTAATCTAGGAAAATATTCAAACACTTTTTGCATTCTTGTTTCAATTAATTGTTTGTCTTTTACTGCAAACGCTCCAATTAATAGATTCTCTCGTACCGAAAGCTTTGGAAAAATCCTTCTTCCCTCAGGCACTTGTGAAATGCCCATCACAGCTGTTTTATGTGCTGCTATATTAGCAATATCCTTTCCATAATAAAGAATGCTTCCCTTTTTTATCGGCACCTGCCCACTAATGGATTTAAGCGTTGTGGATTTTCCGGCACCATTGCTTCCTATTAGTGTTACAATTTCTCCTTTATTCACATGTAAGCTTATTCCTTTTAAAGCTTGAATTCCACCATACCAAGCTTCGATTCCTGTTATTTCTAGTATCTTTTCCACGCTGCTACCCCCTTTAAGCAAGTGATACCGCTCCTTTTCCTAAATAGGCTTCGATTACTTTAGGATTGGAACGAATCTCTTCAGGACCACCTTCTGCAATTTTCTCTCCATGATCTAGTACGATGATATGATTGGAAATTTCCATGACTAGCTTCATATCATGCTCTATTAAAATAATCGTTAAATCATATTTCTTACACATATCTTGAATTAAATTTGTTAATAACCTTGTTTCCTTTGGGTTCATACCAGCAGCAGGCTCATCTAATAATAAAACGCTAGGCTTTGTGGCTAAAGCACGAGCAATTTCTAATCTCCGTTGTGCCCCATAGGACAAATTTCCAGCTGCTTCATTTAATAGATCAGCAAGCCCTACATATTCTAATATCCGGTATGCCTCTTTCATCGCTTCCTCTTCTTCATGTCTTGCCTTTGGTAATTGAAACAATGTTCCAATCAAGCTTCCTCTAATATGGTTATGCATACCGACCATGACATTTTCCAATACTGTAATATCACTGAAAAGACGGATATTCTGAAACGTTCTCGAAATCCCTTGTCTTGCCACAACATGAGGCTTAAATCCAGCAATCGATTTTCCAGCTAGAACTATTTCTCCAGACGTTGGTTTATATACACCTGTTATCATATTAAAAAAAGTAGTTTTTCCAGCACCATTTGGACCAATTACAGCTGTAATCGAATTTTTTTCGACTGACATATCAATATTGGCATTCGCTACAAGTCCGCCAAAAGTTTTGGTTAATCCTTTCACCTCGAGTATATTCACTTGATGCCCCTCCTTAAGCAATTTAGTAGATTACTGTTTTTCCGCTATGCTCTCTTTTAATTTCTTTTCATTAAATTTCTTGTTTTTAGCAGGTATCAATCCTTGAGGACGATATAAGGTCATAACAATTAAAAGTGCACCGAAGATAAATCTTTGCATTTTTGCTGGAGATAAGGCATCTGGAATAGTTGTCACTTGACTTAACCAACCAGTTAATTCTGTTAATACCTGTAAATTCAAAATCGTAACAACTGCAGCTCCCAATATAACGCCTGGTACGCTTCCCATTCCTCCTAAAATAACCATAACTAGAATAGTCGTAGATTCTAAGTAGGTGAAACTTGTAGGATCAACAAACATCTGCTTGGCAGCAAAGACAACTCCCATCATTCCAGAGAAAGAAGCTCCGATAGCGAATGCTGTTAATTTTGTTTTTACAAGGGGAATTCCCATTGCTTGTGCCGCAATCTCATTTTCTCTTACCGCTTTCCATGATCTCCCTAACTTTGTATGCTCCATTCTAGTAACTGCATAAATAACAATAATGAACATAACTAAGACAATATAATAGAATTGATTTGGCTGGGCTAAGGTGATGCCAAATATTTCAGGCTGTTGAATGCTTGGAAGCCCCATTGCTCCATTTGTTATGTTTACTGGCTTATCTAAGTTATTAAATACAATTCGGATTATTTCACCAAAGCCTAAGGTTACAATGGCTAAATAATCTCCTTTTACCCTCAGAACAGGAATCCCTAATAATACACCAAATAATGCTGCTACAAATAACCCGATTATGATAAAAAACCAAAAGCTGTTTCCAGACAAAGGATAGGTTCCAAAAGGCATGAAATTATTTGCCTGCGCACTAGCAAAAATACCATATGTATATGCTCCTACAGCAAAAAATGCTACAAATCCTAAATCAAGCAAACCGGCAAGACCTACTACAATATTTAAGCCTAGTGCCATACATACATAAATTCCTACCATTGTTGCTACTTCCATATAAGCCTGATAGGAGGGCCCTTGACTAGCTGAAACGGGCAACACAATTACTAAAATAAGTAAGGCTATCCCCCACTTCATTTTATTTCCTAGATTCATATAATAAAGAATCAGAAGTGACAATAGTAGAAGTAAAAAGGCAATAACTGATTTTTGCGAAAGGGCTAAAGCTGCAGTAGTAACTAATACGTAGGCAAAGAAAAGAATGATTTGGGCCACTTTATTTGTTTGGATTGTTTTGATCATGTTAGCCATCTTTTCCACCTACACTTTCTCTGCTACGGCTTTGCCAAATAAGCCTTCTGGTTTAAAAATAAGAACGATAATCAATATGGCAAATGCAACAACATCTTTATATTCTGCGCCCATAATACCACCTGTTATAATGGAAAGATTGGCAGCAGTAAACATTTCAATTAATCCAATGAGCATACCACCGAACATTGCCCCACGAATATTTCCAATTCCGCCAAGTACTGCTGCTGTAAATGCTTTAAGTCCTAGTATAAATCCTATATAAGGATCGATTGTTCCATACTGCACTGCAAATAGTACGCCTGTTGCACCACCTAAAGCAGATCCTACAAAGAAGGTCACGGAAATTACTTTGTTCACATTAATGGACATTAAGGAGGCAGTATCTCGATCTTGGGCAACTGCTCTCATTGCCATGCCCCATTTTGTTTTATTAACAAAAAAGTCTAATCCAACCATCAAAATAACCGCGACAATAATGACAACTAGAAAGGAACTTTTGAAGCTTGCTGCATGGGAACCGAAAATAGATCCGATGCTAATCTTATCGGTGAACAGACTTGGTGATGTTAAAATATAATTCCCTTTGAATAATTCTGTGATAAAACGAACGATATCCTGTAATAAAAAGGAGATACCAATTGCTGAAATAAGGGCAATTAGCTTTGGCGCCTTACGTAGCGGGCGATAAGCAACTCTTTCAATTCCCATTCCTAAAAATCCTGTTAGCAGACTTGTAAATAGGAGCATAATAATTAATGATATAACCGCAGGTAACATGGATGTCCATCCTAAGCTTGTTAAAACGATTAAGATACTTGTCCCAATGAATGCTCCTGTCATAAATATTTCTCCGTGAGCAAAGTTTATTAATTCTAATATTCCATAAACCATTGTGTATCCTAATGCAATAACGGCATATACGGCTCCTAATGTTAATCCATCAATTAAAACTTGCGGTAACGTTTGTAAGATTTCTGTTAGCATTTTCTTCCCCACACTTTTGATTTAATTGTGTTTAGTAGATAGATAGGAATTATCATGAAGCCCGTTGATTTCCGCTACAGACACTTGCTTTCCGCGGGAGGGATGGGAGCCTTCTCAGCTTCGCCTGTGGGGTCTCCCATTTCCCTCATTTCCCGCAGGAGTCAAGTGTCTTCCGCTCCAATCAGCTCAGCAATATTAACGTCAATGAGCTTGGCATTTATAGTTACTATCTATCTACTAGAATATATATTCAACCTAAATTGGTAGACTTTCTTAGTTATGTAATGCTTGTAAAAAATAGAAAGGGTACAGGATGATCCATACCCTTTCTATGTTCTTGCTTATTGGCTGATTTCATCCTCTAAATTAGCTGGATATTTTGCTTCGTCAAATTTGTAGATAAAGATTTTCGCATACTTGTTATCGCCTTTTTCGTCAAATCCAACTTCTGTTACTACCCCTTTGTAATCTTGTGTTTCACGTACAGCATTTGTTACATCTTCACGTGATGGTAATTTGTTATCATTATCTTTAATAGCTTTCTCAATTCCTGCTAGCAATACGGCAGCTGAGTCGTATGCATATGCTGAATAGGATTCAATGCTTTTGCCAAAAGCTGCTTGATAGTCTTCAGCGAATTTCGTTCCTTCTTCTGATTTTGTTGTGTCTCCAGCAACAGAAGTAAGGAATGTATTTTTAACAGCATCTCCAGCAATTTCCACAAAAGTAGAAGAGTCTAAGCCATCTCCACCCATGAATGGGATATCTAGTCCTTTTTCACGAGCTTGTTTAACAAGGATTCCCCCTTCTGCATAAAGACCTCCAAAATAGATTAAATCAGGCTTTTTAGAAGCTACTTGGTTTAACACACCATTGAAGTCTTTTTCCCCAACTGTAATTCCTTCATATCCAACAATTTCTGCTCCTAGCTCTTCTGCAGCAGCTCTAAATGCATCTGCTAGCCCAGAACCATATGCTGTTTTATCTTGGACAACAAAAATTTTCTTTGCTCCTAATGTTTCCACCGCATATTGTGCACCTGCTGGACCTTGGAAGTCATCGCGAGCTACAACCCGGCTAACGGTTTTTAAACCGCGATCTGTATAATCTGTTGCTGTACTTGCAGGAGATACACTTACTAGATTATTTTTCTCATATACTTCAGATGCTGGGATGGAAACACCTGAATTCAAGTGTCCCACTACGCCTAATACGGATTGATCTGCTACAACTAAGTTAGCATTCGCCACTCCTTTTTTCGGATCTCCCTGATCATCTTGTGCATCCAATTTAATTTCAAAACCTAACTCAGCAAATTTGTCCTTCTGTTGATCAATTGCTAGTTGTGCTCCTAGTTTAATTGCTTCTCCTAAAGTTGCACTTCCTCCAGAAAGTGGAGATTGTGTAACAATTTTGATTACTTTATTGTCACTAGATCCTTCACTATCAGAGTTTGCATTTGAAGCACAGCCACTCATAAATCCTAGTGCCAATGTTGCTGTCATAGCTAAAGAAAGTACTTTTTTAGATAACATAGTTTGCCCCCCTATAATTGTTTTTATCTATGAAGCTCCGGGAGATTTTCCCAATTGCTCCTGTTCCATGTATGGATTATAATCCTCTTCTAGACAAGTGTCTTTAATTTTGTCAGATATTCTGACACTATTTTTTCTAAAAAGTTAATATATTCTGACACTTTTCTTAGTATTTCGAAATTATTTGCAATAATAGCAACGTTTCTTCTATTTATTCGACTTATTGTTGTGGTGGTAAGTTTATAAATGGTAAAGAGGGAGGAAGATATAGTTATAGAGTCGGCTGAGAGAAAAGGTAATAAGTAGATTATGCAAAATGTGGGGGTTTTAAGTGGAAGAATTCGCTTTGTAAGGGGCGAAAGTGAATAGTTTTGATGCTAAATTGACTGTTTTATAGTTTTATTAGCGATATTCTAGTATTTATATTTAAGATTAAGGGAATCAGAGCTTATAATTAATTGGTTATGGTATGAATCTAGCTGATATCAGCTAATCTTGCACTGATATCAGCCAAACTCGGCACTTTATCAGCAAATCCAGCACCATTTCAGCCAAACTCGGCACTTTATCAGCAATTCCTGCACCGTTTCAGCCAAACTCGGCACTTTATCAGCCATTCCTTCACCATTTCAGCCAAACTCAGCACTTTATCAGCCATTCCTTCACTAGGTCAACTTACCCCCAAGGCATTTCTGTACTAATAACATTTGCAAATGCTTTACTATGCTCTCTTCTATCTTTTCGGATTTTAACACGCTGCTCCGCTGTATTGTAGAGCATTGTTTCTTCCTCTGATTGCGGAATAACCTTGGGAATACGCTGTGGCTTGCCATTTTCATCTAAGGCAACAAAGGTTAAGAAGGATGTTGCTGCAAGTCTTCTTTCGCCTGTTTTTAGGTTTTCAGCTATTACCTTCACAAATACTTCCATTGAGGATTTACCTGTATGTGTTACATATGATTCTAAGCATACAGAATCAGTAGGGCTAATAGGAAATAGAAAATCAACAGAGTCTGTTGAAGCGGTAACTACATCACTTCTTGAATGCCTAGATGCTGAAATAGAAGCTACATCATCTATATAACTCATTAGCTTTCCACCAAATAATGTATTATGATTATTTGTATCAATAGGGAATATTCGGCTTGTTTTAACTACCAAAGATTCCTTGCAATATTTTTCTTGTTGAACCATCATCTCCGAACAACCCCTTCCTTTATTTTATGCAAGTAATGGAAATTGCAATAAAAATATTGTAGAGGAACCTTCTGAATTTTGTAAAGATAAATGCCCTCCTTGTGCTTTTGCTAAAAGAAGGCTATATGGTAATCCTAAGCCTAGGCCACGCTCGATATCTTTCTTATTCTTTCCTCGATAGAATCGTTCAAAAATATAATCCTGCTCATCTTCTGGAATACCATAGCCATTATCCTCTACCAAAATGTTTACATTCTGTTGGTCATAGGTTAGGCTGATGGTTATTTTTCCATTTTGCTTTCCCTTGATTGCATGTAAACTATTATTTAATAGATTGACGATAATTTGCTGAAAACGCACACTATCTAGCATAGCATAAAGCGGTTTCTCTGGATTTACAAAGGTTATCTCCGTAGTTGCTAAAGCGCCTCCATGGACAATTTCCCATTGATAAATAATTTCCTTTAACGTGGCCTGTACATTTAGCTTTTCCTTATTCACTTTAATCGAACCTGCACTAAAGCTATTAAAATCTAGTAAATCCTCCACCATATTCTGCAGTCTTCCCGCTTCCTTCAAACTCATTGTTAAAAATTGTTTTTTCTTATTATCAGGTATGACATTGTCATTTACAGCTTGTATTAATGCACTAATAGAAGTGATCGGTGTCTTTAATTCATGGGTGACACCTGCTAGTAATTGGGTCCGCAAACTTTCTAATGCATAGAGCCTTTTTGTCATTTCATTAAACGATAAAACCAATTGGTAAAGTTCTTTTTCCTGCACATCTTCATTTAACTTAATATGATAATTTCCATTCATTAAATGTTGGGCAGCACTGGCAACCTCTTCTACGGGCTTTGCTAGTTTTTTAGACAAGAAATAAATGACAAACCAGCCAAGAAATGCTAAACTCAGCAGCAATAATCCTAGCAATTGATATTCTTCTTTATTTAAATGTTGTAGCTGATTATGAGGCTGAATAATATAGACAGAACCTATTTGCTCCCCTCCATTTATAATGGGAGCAATGACAACAGATGCTCTTTGCTTATTCCATAGCGTTACTTTTTTAATGGTTAATTCACTTACTAAAGGCAAAGACTCAATCAGCTGCTGACTTTCTAGAGAACTTAGAGGAAAATTCTGATTCAGAGAACGGACATTTCCTGAAGTATCTTTAAGAAAGGCATCTAGTGGCTGTCCTTCATTAATAAATTTCTGTCTATCCTGCAAAAACGGTAGCCGAATATCTTTGAGCCTTCCTTCCTCCATCTCATTGGCATGCTCCGCTATTTCCTGGGCAACTAATTTTGTTAGTTCTAGGCGATTCTCCAATGCATTATGGCGAATCCATAATATAGAGACAATGCCAATAATCAAGAGGCCCCCACATAATGTGAGCAAATACCTTTTCGTCCAATAATAAAGAAGAGGCGTTTTTTCTTTATTGTTTTTCCTGAATATAAAATTGATAGCCAAGTCCCCGTAATGTTTTAATTTCGCCATCTTTCGGATCCCACCCATTTAATAATTTCCTTATTCTTTTAATCGCCAGGTCAACTGCCCGATCACTCCCATCATAGTCTCTTCCCCACACATGGTCTAGAAGCTGATCCCTTGTAAAGGTTTGGTTGGGATAACTTGCTAGAAAGAGAAAAACAGCAAGATCACGAGGGGTAAAGGGAACCTCAATTCCATTAAGAAAAACCTGATGTGACACATAGTTGATTTTTAAATCACCATAGTATTTAACACGCTCATCATCGTCTTGATAATGAGAAGACCTTCTTAAAACCGCTTGTACACGCGCAATAACTTCCTCTCCTACAAAGGGCTTTGTTATATAGTCATCAGCCCCATTTTCAAATCCTTTTAACTTCTGTTCTGTATCGGATAAGGCCGTAAGCATAATAACTGGACATGCTGATTTCTTCCGAATATAGGATAGGACACCCCAGCCATCCAAATAGGGCATCATGATATCTAATAGGATTAAAGCGGGCGTTTCTTCTTCAAGCTTTTGTAAAGCCTCGTCTCCATCATACGCATAATCCACATCGTATCCTACGTTTTCTAAATATGCTCCTAGAACCATGGAAATTGCTAGTTCATCTTCTACAATTAGAATTTTTTTCATCTACTTTTTTCCTCATGCTTTATTTTTTCCTAGTGAAATCCATTATACCGCTAATTTAAATAATAAAAAAATAGATCAGACCTTTTCTGCTAACAGATGGCTGATCTATTCCTTTTATTATTGATATCTTAATGCTTCTAGTGGACTTAAATTGGAAGCCTTGTTAGCTGGGAAGATTCCAAATATAACCCCAATCAAGACAGAGAAACTAACCGACCCTCCAACTACCCACCAAGTAATCTGGGAAGTCATATCTAATGTACTAGACAAAATTTCTGCGCTTCCTATTCCAATAGCTGCTCCAAGAATTCCACCTAACGCGCTAAGTACAATTGCTTCAATTAAAAATTGGAGCATAATGTCTTTTTTTCTAGCACCGATTGCCTTTCTAATTCCAATTTCCCTTGTTCTTTCCGTAACCGAAACAAGCATGATATTCATGATTCCAATTCCCCCAACAATTAAGGAAATACTCGCAATACCGGCTAATAATAAGGTCATTGTATTAGAAACAGAATCCAAAGCCTCTGACACAGAAGATTGATTTCGCACAGAATATAAAGTTTCATCTCCATCAAACTGATTGTATAATTTCTGCTTCATTTTTGCCATTCCCATTTCTACTGAATCCTCATCCGTCATCAATACAGTTGCTGATGTAACGTATGTTTGTCCGATAAAACGCTGTGCTGTTGTAAATGGGATAAGAACGGAATCATCAACCGATCCAGTTAACTCTTCTCCTTTTTCTGCAAGCACGCCGATTACTTTATATGTTGTCCCATCAATTTGAACCGTTTGATCGACTGGATTGGTGAATCCGAATAATTCTGTTGCTACATTATACCCGAGGACTACTACTTTATTGCGATTGTCTAAATCAATATCCATCACATTTCTTCCTGACTGTACAGTAATATCCTGCACGGTTTCATAAGAAGTCGTAACACCAGTAACGGTAACACCAGAACTTGATGTTGTTCCATTTTTAAGTGTACTAGAAGTTGTGACTGTTGGAGAAACTGCCTTCACTTCATCATATTCCTCAAACGACATCAGTTCATCATAATCTACAACCTCTTCATCACTCGAATTTCCTGAAAGATTGACAGAAACGGTTGTCGTTCCTAACCCCGAAATTTCATCGGAAACGGAATTAGAGGCTCCCATTCCTAATGAGGTTAATGCAATGACCGCTGCTACACCAATGATGATACCAAGCATGGTAAGCACCGCTCTTAATTTATTCATTGTAATATTTTTAAAAGATATCTTGATTGCTTGTCCTAATCTCAAGAGACAACTACCTCCTTTGTCTCTGCTAACCGGCCATCCTGAATGCGAATAACTCGCTTCGCCTGTTTCGCAATTTCTAAATCATGGGTTATTAATATAATGGTATGCCCTTGTCTATTTAGATCTTTCATTAAATTCATTACTTCTACTCCTGTTTTACTATCAAGGGCTCCAGTAGGCTCATCAGCAAGTAAAATCGGAGGATTCCCAGCAAGAGCACGGGCAATTGCCACGCGCTGTTGCTGACCGCCAGATAATTCTGTTGGTTTATGTCCTGCTCTTTCTAATAGTCCTACTTTTTTCAAAGCTTGTAAGGCAATTTCTTTTCTTTCCTTACTACCAATTCCTCTATAAACCAATGGTAATTCTACATTTTCAAATGCAGATTGTTTGGTTAGAAGATTAAAGGATTGAAAAATAAAACCGATCTTATGATTTCGAACCTCTGCTAACTGTTTGCTTTTTAAGGAGAAAACATTTTGTCCGTCTAAGTAATATTCCCCAGAATCTGGAGTATCTAAGCAACCAATCATATTCATGAGCGTTGATTTACCAGAGCCTGACGGACCAATAATCGCAATAAAATCGCCTTTATTGACAGTGAAACTAACATTATCTAATGCAGTAACCGTTTCTCCTCCAAGCGTATACTCCTTCTTTACATTCTTTATCTCAACAAGTGCATGCTGTTCAATCATTAATTTCCACCTCCAAATCCACCGGAAGGCATTCCGCCACCTTGGCCTCCTTCTGGCATCTGACCTCTACCTTCACCACTTGGCATTTGGCCGCCGCCAGGGAACATACCTTGTGTCTCACTATCACTTGATGATTCAAATGTTGGCAGTACAACAGTTGTTCCTTCCTCTAAACCACTCTTTATCTCTGCTACCTCAGTATTTTCAAGTCCTACTTCAACTGTTTGTTTAGTAGATTCAGTTTCTGTTGTTCCATCTTCATTTGTTGTGGTTCCAGATGCCACTAGCACATAATATTCGTCATCTTCCTTCTGTACTGCTTCAATCGGAACAGTGATGACATCTTTAGCTGTACTTGTTGTGATAGTTGCTTCTGCTGTCATACCAACTAATAACCCACTTGGCTTGCTTATTTTGACCGTTACAGCATATTTCGCAACACTTGTACTATCGCTATTTGCTTCTTTCGCAACACTTGTTACCTTTCCAGTAAATTCTTTGTCTTCAAGTGCGCTCACGCTTATACTTGCTTCTTGTCCAACCTTCACTTTAGAAATATCTAATTCATCTACATTTACAACCATTTCTAGATGATCATAATCCGTAACAGTAACGACTTCTGTTCCCATCGATACATTTCCATCTTCCTCTACATTCAAGGCAGTAATTTCACCAGAAAAAGTAGCTTCAATTGGATCAAGTGTATCATCTTCAAAAGTTACTAGTTCATCACCTTCTTCTACTTCATCCCCAACTTCGACTAGCACTTCATCAACAGTTGCGTTCCCTTCAGAAGTATAGGTTTCTTTATTAATGGTTGCAATGCTTCCTGTCCCACTTATCTCTATTTCTACATCACCAGTTTCAGCAGTAGCCGTTTGCGTGCTAACCTGTGCTCTTACTTCTGTTTGATTATCATTTGTAAAATAATAATAAGATCCAATTCCTGTACCTATTACTACTACCGATACTCCACTAATAATCCACTTCTTTATACTTTTTTTCATCTTTTGCTTCAACCTCTTTCTATTCTATTAAAATAATTATTTATTCGTCTGAATGTCTTGTCCTGCTGCTTACAAGTAATAGAATAAAAAAGAAATGTGTCAGGAATAAGTCAGGGGGAAATTTATTTACAAAAAATTTTTCGTTGGTGAAAATAGTTTACATTTTTTGGGGATGATGACTCTGGGGAAGTAGTGGTGGAGCTCTATTACCTTTTCCTTCTTTTCTCCTTTGCTTTGGGCTTTGAGAACGGCTCTCTGTTACCTTTTTCTTCTTTTCCCTATGCTTTGGGCTTAGAGAACGGCTCTCTGTTACCTTTTTCTCCTTTTCCCTATGCTTTGGGCTTAGAGAACGGCTCTCTGTTACCTTTTTCTCCTTTTTCCCTATGCTTTGGGCTTAGAGAACGGCTCTCTGTTACCTTTTTCTCCTTTTCCCCTTTGCTTTGGGCTTAGAGAATAGCTCTCTATTACCTTTTTCTCTTCCACAACTGTCTAATGGTAACTGATAGGGATTCTCTATTCCCTTTTGCCCTATTCTCCCCAACCTACGGGCACAGACTCAAGACGCATCGCCCCACTTAATTTCCCACAAAAAAAGCCATCGACAACTTCTACGTTGCAGACAGCTTTACTAAAACTTATCTTTTCCCACCCCACTCCAGCTAACTTTACAATAAAGGCTCGGTACTATCCTTTATGCCTACTAATCCTAAAATTGTTAAAAATAGATTTTGTGGGCCAAGATATGCATCTTTTGGATCAAAGTATTCTTCTAACGTATGAATGCCACCGCATGCTCCTCCTGCTCCTAATGTAACAGCAGGGATTCCTAAACTGATCGGCACATTTGAATCAGTGCTACTAGCAGATGAACGAACAGGTGTTAACCCGATGCTTTTTCCAGCTGCGATAACCGTTTGAACAATCGCAGCCTCTGGATCTTGTGTTCCTGCTGGGCGATTTCCAACTTGTTTTATCACAACCTCAATCGCTGTTTTTTCACTGCTCCAGCGGTTATTTTCCTCTTCTGCCGCTTTTTCCAAAATAGCCAATACCTTTTCCTCTAACTGAAGAAGTTCTTCTTGTGAATTAGACCGTAGATCAACCATCATGCTTGCCTCTTGCGCAATCGTATTGACAGAAGTTCCTCCAGTTATGGTACCAACTGTAAAAGTCGTTTTCGGATCAAGCGGTGTTTCTAAATCTGCCATTTCACTTACCGCTCTACCTAAAGCATGTATCGCGCTCGGTATTCCAAAATCCCCAAAGCTATGACCACCAGAGCCTTTATACGTGACATGATAGCGGTGGCTGCCTGTCCCTAAATAGGTAATCTCTTCTGGTGTACCAGGCTCTAGGGAAATAAATGCATCAATATCCTCCCTATCCTTAAACAAGCCTTTCACGCCGCGCAGGTCTCCTAATCCTTCTTCCCCAACCGTTGCTCCGAAGATAATATCACCTTCTGTTTCAATATTCGTTTTATGAAAAGCACGTAAAACCGTCAACACTGCAGCTAGTCCTCTTCCATCATCCGATATTCCAGGTGCGTACACTTTTCCATCCTTCCACTCTGCTGTAATGACTGTTCCTTCCGGAAATACTGTATCTAAATGGGCACAGACAAAGATTCTTGGTCCTTTTCCTGTTCCATATCTTATTCCAAATACATTCCCATGCCGATCCTGTTGAATATCATCTAAACCAAATGATGCTAATTTCGATTGAAAAAGCTTTCCTTTCTCTGCTTCCTGAAAGGACGGAGCTGGAACTAAGGTAAGCTCAATTTGTTCATTTAATGTGTTCTCATCATCCTCTTGCAAAAACACGAGTCCTTCTTTTACAAGCTGATTTTCAAGCATTTTCGTAAATACACTTTCCATTTTATTCATTCCAATAATCGACATATCTCATTCCTACTCTCTTTGTATTTGGGATTAAAATGCTGATTCTTACTGTCCCATAGCTTCTACTCAAAAGGATTGTAGAATCGTTGACCATCATAAAAGGTAATAACAATACTACTAATAAATAAAATTGCTATTAGTGAAATAGCGAGATAATCTCCTATATCAAATGGTTTTTCCCGGTACCAAGTTCTCGTTTTCTTTTTGCCAAATCCTCTTAGATCCATCACATTGCTTATTGCTTCAATTCGATTTAAGCTTACAAAGATTAATGGAATAATGATTCCCATTGCATTTTTCCCACGTGTTATAAGAGAAGCCTTTCTTGATAAATCATTTCCTCTAGCTTGCTTGGATAAGGCGATATTGCGGTAATCTCTTTGAATATCTGGAATATAGCGCAAGGTTATACTAATTGCATAGGTAATGCGGTAACTTATGCCAATCCGATGAAAGGATGAAGCAAATTCACTAGGATTGGTCGTTAAAATAAATAATAGAGCGATTGGAATAACCGTAAAGTATTTCAATGTCACATTAAACAAATAAAACAGCTGCTCTGTTGTTACCTCATAGGGACCTGCTAGTGAAAAAAGCAAATGCTCCGTGCCATAAATTTCGACGCCTTGTTTCGGTGAAAATAAAAAAATAGCTATATTGTTTAGCAAAAGAAATAAACCAAAAAGGAGTACAACAAAGGAAACTTCTTTCCAGCGAATTTTAGATAATTTAAACAGCGTAAGTCCAATGACTAGCATGAACACTAATATCCGCGTATCATATGTAAGCATGGCTGCAAGGGACCATAGTATAAAACAAAGTAATTTAGTAGCGCCGGCAAGACGATGAATGGGTGAATTTTTGTCTAAATAGGCTAGCATTTCTGCCATGTTTTTCTCCCCTCTTGCTCATATGAAATAAATGCGTCAATGAATTCACTTGGACTTTCCACCTGCAAAAGCTTTGCCATTTCATAGAGAGACGTTTCTTTCAAATTGGCAGCTTTCATTATTTGTGGATTTGTTAATATATTCGCAGGACTGCTATCTGCGATGATTTCTCCATCCGCTAGCACCATCGTTCTACTTGTATATTCCTGAATTAAATGCATATCGTGAGTAATGATCATCAAACTTATTCCTGTGCGATTTAACTCGAGTAAAAAATCCATTATTTCTGTATAATGATATAAGTCTTGTCCTGCGGTTGGTTCATCTAATATCAATATCTCCGGATTTAATACTAAGATGGATGCAATCGTTACCCGCTTCTTTTGCCCATAGCTTAAAGCAGAAATCGGCCATTTCCGATAAGGAAGCAGGCCACAGATATTCAGTACTTTCTTTACTCTCTTCTCTATTTCAGTTGGATTCATCCCTTGATTGATTAGACCTAATGCAACTTCCTCCTTAATCAAGTGCTTTGAAATCATATGATTTGGATTTTGGAGGACAAATCCTATTTTTTGCCCCTTTTCTTTAATGGTAAGCTTGGTAATATCCATACCATTTAAGAAGATGGACCCTTCTTTCGGCACTTCAAACCCACTAATTAGCTTAGCAAGAGTCGATTTCCCAGCGCCATTTTTCCCAACAATGCTGACCATTTCTCCCTTTTCTAATGAAAAAGACAAATTTCTTATCCCTCTATTCTGATGTGGATAAGTAAAAGACAGCTTATCTACTTCTAGTAAAGTCGCTTGTTTTTTTCGTTGTAATTCTCGACTTCTCCCTTGAAACCACTTGATTACATTCTGTCTATATTCCTTTAAGGGAATCATAGACAGAGGGTGAATGGGTATATGATTAGGCAAACGAACGCCTGCGTCCTGTAATAGTTTTACATAAAGTGGTTTTCTCAAACGATGCTTATCTAATAAGCTAGAAGTGAGTAATTCCTGGGGAGAAAGATCTGCTATTAAGGTTCCATGATCAATGAGTAAAATCCGATCGACCTCTGCCTCTAATACCTCTTCTAATCGATGTTCAATAATAATAATGGTGTTATTATGCCTTTTATGAATGTCTGCGATTAGATGCATCGCCTGTTTGCCAGCTACCGGATCTAAATTTGCTAGTGGTTCATCAAAAAGTAATATGTCTACTTCTTGTATTAAGACACCTGCTAATGCGACTCTTTGCTTTTGTCCCCCAGATAGTTGATGAATCGAAGCATCTAGATACTGCTCCATCCCTACTAAAGAAGCTGCTTCCATTACTTTTTCTCGCATCAATTTCGAGGAAACCTGATTATTTTCTAATACAAATGCAATATCCTCTCCTACTGTTAATCCAATAAACTGAGTATCTGTATCTTGCAATATAGTTCCCACAGATTGGGATAGCTCATAAATAGTCTCCGATTTAGTTTCCTTCTCTTTTATCCTAAGGCTCCCTGAAATCTCGCCTTCATAAGAAAAAGGTATTAATCCATTTACACAATGAGCCAGGGTGCTCTTTCCGGATCCAGAAGGTCCTACGATTAACACTTTTTCCCCTTCATAGATTGTTAGATTGATATTCGATAAGGTTGGCTGAGACTGACTCCTGTATTTAAAGCCGAAATCTTTAAACTCTATTATTGGTTTATTCATCCTACTCTCCCACTTTTAAAAACACATATCTCGTTGTATTCTCGAAACTCAGTAATTGGGAACAAACTGTCGTTCATATGGTCCACTTCCTATAATTGGCCAATTTGCTAAAATGTCTCTTCTTTTTCTAAGCTATTAGTTTTACTAATTGTTTTGGAGTAAGCATAGATTAATAATGTTCCAAGCACTGCTACTGTAGCGATATTTAAACCGCCTGCAACTAGCCCTTGTAAAATAACTTTATTGATAGGTTCTGCATAAATTAGCACATCCAATAGAGGTGCCAGAACGAACCAGCCAATTGCTTGAACGATTATTTGGACAACATTAAATGTAAGTATCTGTTTCAAGCCAAAAATGCCTTCTTTTATGTTTATTTTTTTCCAAGCTAGACCAAAACCAACTCCGACTATTCCAGATACAATGATCCAGCTCCACCAAGGTGAGCCCCATACTAGAATATCTTTTAATGCGTGACCTATAAATCCTATTAGCCCACCTACGACTGGTCCAAATACTACAGACATTAATGCAAGAAAAGCATAGGAGGTTTCAAAGGATGTATTTGGAACTCCTGTAGGTATAGCGGCAAATCTTCCTAGAATAATAAATACAGCGGCACCAATCCCAATTGCTACAACATTTTTTGTTGATAAAACGGTTTTTCTTCCCATTTTTTTGTCTCCCCCTTATTTTCTTCTATATTATTTTTAATAGAAAAATCAACTTTTTTAACCCTATGTAATCAATTCGATTTACATCTTCCAATTTAATCCAGTTCCTTTTTATACATGGCACATACCGTCCCATCACTCCAAAGCCAGACTGAAAACGAATGCTCCCATGTTTCATCCTTCCTCTCATTCATGTGTAGTTAACCTATTCTTATGTCACTTTGATTTAAAATAAGCCTTATTATTTGAAAACTTTTATTTTTCTAACAATTAACATTATCTTACAAGATTACAACCTTTCATGCAAGATACCTCTTGGCAATTCGTGTTAGTTAAGAAAGAAATTCAAGAAATCTGTGCGCTCTATTCTATAAAAAAGACCTAAATATACTTGATGTATAGTAAAGGTCTCTTAGTATCCACTTTAAAATAAAAGAAATATTGTTCCTATTGTAATAATCACACAGCCAATCAGTGTGTTTTTCGTTGGCTTTTCTTTTAAGATAATAATGCTTAAAATGACGGTAATGACGACGCTAAACTTATCAATTGGTGCTACGATGGATACTTTTCCAATAGAGATTGCTGCAAAAAAGCAAAGCCATGACAATCCTGTTGCTATTCCTGATATGATTAAGAAAAGATAGCTTTTTCTAGATATTGTTTTTATTTGTGTTTGCGTTCGTTGGAAAAAGACTATTCCCCAAGCAAAAATAATAATAACGATTGTACGAATAAAGGTAGCCACATTTGAATCTACTTCTTCTATCCCAATCTTGGCGAGAATCGCTGTTAATGCCGCAAATACTGCTGATAGCAACGCTAAAAATATGTATGAATTGGAATACGATGTTTCAGCACTCTTTTTAATTTTTCCTATTAAAACAAAAGTTCCTATCGCTATTAGCGTACCGCCGATGACAATTGCCGTCGTCACAGGCTCTCCTAAAAAAACAAACGAAAAAAGAATCGTTAAAATAACACTCGATTTATCAATTGGAACTACTTTTGAAACATCGCCAATTTGGATTGCTTTAAAATAGCATAGCCATGATAGACCTGTTGTTATTCCTGATAAAACAAGAAAGACAAGAGACTTCTTACTAACAAAAAATATACTATCTAATTGTTTCGTAACCAAAACCATTAATAAAGCCATGATTAATACAACAATTGTTCTAATTGCCGTTGCTAAATTTGAATTTACATCTTTAATTCCTATCTTTGCAAATATTCCTGTTAATGCTGCAAATACTGCTGCTAGTAATGCCAATATAACACTCATTGAATCACCTCTTGATCTATATATTCCTATCTTAGTTTCAATAAGACTCCCGTTTGCTTATCCGTGTAAAATCGTGTTTATTCATACACCGCCCTCTCGATGAGCAATTATTGGGAAAAATACCGTTTTCACTCTTTTTATTCTTACTTCCTGTTTAAATCGGGATAAAATTCCATTGACGGACATACGGTATCTATTATATGATTATTCACTGTGTGAAAGATATCGTTTAACGTGGTTCGAGACCATCCCACGTAAAAAAACTAAGGGAGAGAAAAGCAAAAATGAAAACAAAAACCCTTGCAGTTAACGGCTTGGTGGCAGCATTATATGTTGCTGTTACGATTGCAATTGCGCCAATTGCATTTGGAAACATTCAATATCGCGTTTCGGAATTATTTAATCATCTAGTTGTATTTAACAAAAAATATATTTATGGGATTGTCGTTGGCGTATTTTTAGCAAACTTATTCCTTTCAACCATCAAGCTATACGATTTAACTTTTGGGGTTGCTCATTCCATTATTTGTTTGTTAATCACAATTGGTATAAGCAAGTTTGTTAAAAGTCATCTTTTACGAATGATCATTAATACACTTGTATTTACTTTTAATATGTTTATTATTGCCTTTCAATTGCATCTTGCACTTGGATTCCCTTTCTTAATCACTTGGGGAACGACAGCTATTGGTGAATTTGTTGTCATGGCAATCGGAATACCTATTATGCACTTCTTAAATAAACGGATTTCCTTTGGGAAGTTAATGGATTAAATAAACAGATCAAAATAATCTTGCTCATTAAGATTATCTTGATCTTTTTTAGTTTTATTCCTTTTCTTTTATATGAAATATATATTAGTATTTAATATGGACTATTAAAATCCAATCATTCTTTGTTCTCTGAAGGCTTTCACATGGAATAACCCTGTTCCATGAAATAGGAATAACCACATCCATTTTCTGTATTTTTATACTTAAATAAAGTAAATTTAGTATAATTACGCTGTTTCACAAATAATTACTCAACTTTCGCATACCAAATTAGGCAGGTAAGCTCTGATATAACTAGGCAGACCTGCAATCCATTGTGATAGTTGATTTTTAAGTAATT
>NZ_JBQHVO010000052.1:0-39503 GCF_052064465.1 Niallia sp. HCP3S3_B10
GGGGCGTGTGGGGTGGAGCGACGATTCCTGAGATATAGGAAACACAGTGAACGGCAGTGAACTGATGTTGACTTATCGTAGGGTAGCGTCGGGAAGCCCATCAGCCCCTGGGCACCCGGAGCTGGACTAATTGAAAAGCGGAAGCGCCTGGTTATCGTTGTACAAACTAGTAGGGGGGCTGACTGAGATACTTTTAAAAATGCGACAATTTAATGTTGTCTCTTCCCTAGTTTGTTTTTAATAAATACAAATGGGCTTTTATAAGGTTTCTATGTTACCTTCTCCTCTTCTTTTCCTTACTTTCGGGCTCAAAGAACGCTCCTCTGTTACTTATAAACCAGTTTATAACCTAAACCGCTGCTTCCATAAAAAACTGCAGATAACTTTTAAAGTTTACCCGCAGTTCGTATCATACCAACCTATCTCATCGTTTTTTCTTCCGCTTCATCTCTAATAATTGATCCAAATGGTTTTCGTTCTCTTCCTTTGTATTTAGCTTCTTCGTCTTTTTCGGTGGTTTTGCTTGTTTTTTATTTGTTTCTCTATTAGAATCCAGCTGTGCCTCTTTCCCTATAGATACTGGTGTCTCTCTAGGTGCTGAGCTGATCTTTTGCTTAAAGGTCTTTTGCCGTTTAACACCTTCTTTTTTTTCAAACACAGCAAGGAATTTAACTGGTAATCCTAATCTTCTAATGGCAATTTCTATCAATAGAAGCAGGAAACTAATGAACAGCAAAACTTCTGTAATCTCCTGCTTTTGTTTAACTGGATTCTTTAGCGGTCGAAATGCTTGTGATTCTTTTTCTAGCTGAGAGCCGTCAGTTATTGCCAGAAGCTCGTTTACCTTTTCTTCATTGGCTCCGGTAATTAAATATTCATCAGAATAAGGGATGGTAAAGCCTGATTGGTAAACAGTGACATTTCCATCCTCATCCGTCTGTTTGACATGAATAAAATAAAGACCAGGATCATTGTCAACATCCACCTCATATTTTCCAGGGGCAATCATTTTTGTATTTCCTTCAACTACTTCTCCTCTTTCTGAAATAATGGTTGTTTCAATCGGGAGCATTGATAATTTATCTGCTGAAACGGATAAATAGGTTCGATCCTGCTCTTTTTCGACAGATAAAGAATACGCTTCTGAATCGTACTGTGGCAAAGTATTCGCGACCACTTTTGTAAAAAAGCTGCTCCATTGGTTCCAGCGAGCCCAATCCCCGTTCCATGCACCATTTACGTCAGAAGTGAAAGCTATCGTCTTACCTAAACCGTATTGCCATTCTGCTAATATCGGATCTTCCTTTGTGCTTTCAATCGGAACGGTGCTTTCTGCTTTGGGTGTTGTTGCGATATAGGCTTTCATCTGGGGAATTCCTTGACTAAACAACGTATCCCATCCATAGCCAGATTTAATATTAGGATAAAATGGATTGTCTTCAATATAGGTTCTTGTCGCCATAACAGTTTCTCTTGATAAAATGGAAGGAATAACCGTTGAATCCTGTACATCATAAAAACGCCCTGCCCCAAGCTTTGCTAATTCCTCCAACAAATTTCGGTCCGCATCTGCGCCTAAAGCTACCGTTGACATCGTAACATTTTTCTTACTGCCTTCATTAATTAGCTCTTCGTAATCATTATTCGTCGCAGATTGTCCATCGGTGAGTAAAATGATATGTTTTCTTTTCACATCTAAATCACTGATTTGATCATAGGCTTCTACTAAGGATCCATAAATTTCGGTTCCTCCGCCGACTGGAACGGAACGAATTTTGTCCACTACTTCCTCTTTATTTTTCAAAGGCTTAGGCTCTACAATGACCCATGGCTTATCATCGAAAGCAATAAAACCTAGTGTATCTGTCTCTTGAAGCAATTCAACCGATCTCGCTGCCGCTTCTTTCGCCAATGAAAATTTCTGCCCATCCATACTTCCAGAACGGTCTAAAACAATCATTAACGCTAATGACGGCATTTCTTTTTTTCCTTTAATGTCCATATCAACTGGGAGGAGCTTTTCAATAGGAGTTTGGAAATACCCCCCTAACCCAAAGCTGTTTTCCCCACCCGTCATAAGAAATCCGACACCAAAATCTTTAACACTTTTCTCAATGAGACTCATTTGATTTTCCGTTATATCTGTTGCGGCAATATTATTAAAAATAATCGATTGATAGTTCAAATAGCCAGAAAGTACAGTAGGAAGCTGAACCGACGAACGGACTTCCACTATATACCCTGCCGCTTCTAAGGTTTGAACGAGTGCTTCATTTGGATTATTTTGCACTAATAAAATTTGCGGAATCGTTTTAACCATATTGACGATCTGTAGCTTGTTATTTTCAGCATAGGCATCATTCGTCAGTTCTAGTTCTGCTTTATAGGTTACTAATCCAGTTTGTTCCACTGAAAACTGAATTGGAATGATATTCGTGCCTTCTTTTATTTCGATTGACTTCGAAATAATTTTGTTATTATTCTCATAAAAATGAAGCAATCCTGTTTTTGCCGTATTACTTTCAATCGTTACCGAAACCGCCGCTTGCTCCCCTTCATATAATGTGGAAGGCACTTCTACTTCGGAAACGGCTGTATCTTCATAAGAATGCGATTGGAGCAAAACAGTATCTAATTCGATAGAGCGATTTTTTAATAACTTCGCAGCTTCGGTGAGATTCCCCATCGTCTCGTTTCCGTCCGTAAATAGAATAATTCTTCCACCACTATTATTCGGAAAAACACTACTGGCAAGATTAATGGCCCCTTCAATATTCGTATGATCTTTTCCTGTCTCCTCATTCCATTTTGGAAAACGGAGACCTTCTTTTCCCATCATTTGTTCAATGGTTGCTTTCTCTCCAAAGGAAAGAACACTATATTCATCTTTTTCGTTCTTATTTTGCACGCTTTTTTCCAGCCATTCGAGTTGCTGGTCTCCTGAATCTTGTACACTTGCACTTCGATCCATTAGAAATACAACTTGTGTTTCTTTTTGCGGCAAAACTATTTGAGGAATAGCAAGCGCAATGATTAATAGGGAAAAAATACATGTTCTTAAAAAGAGTATAACCTGACTTTCCTTTCTATTTGTCATCAGCTTCATCTGCTTCCAATATCGGTAAAGAAGAAAAGCAACAGGAAGGAATAGTAATAGAATGAATGGGTATTTAAACTCTATTTGCACGGCGATAAACCTCCCATTCCAGACATAAAATGATAAGAACAAGTAAACATAAAACATACCATAGCCAATCACTTTCCGTTTTTGTAACCTGATTTTCCTTTAGTTGGGTCTCGTTTAATATAAACGACTTTTGCGATTCAATGGTCTTCTCTCGGTCATCTAAATTCACAGAAAAATAAAGGAGCTCAGAATCATTTGTAAGCTGATAAACACCTGGTAGCTTCGGTGCCTGGAAGCCATCTTCCATCGAAAAGGAGTCTACTAATTGGTCATTTTCATTATATATATCCCAATCGGATTCTTGATTTGTTAATGAAATGGTTCTTGATTCTAAAGGCTGAAAATCTCCAACATAATTGGATTGTGAGGAAAGCCATTGATACATATTGTATAAAAGAATCGGAAAACTTGGGTGTAATGGCCAATCACTATCTTTTAAATCAAATTGAATGAATATGGCTGGCTGATTATTTACTTCCCCTATTTGAATCAACGGCAGCTCTCCACTTTTAACAATCGGTTTCATACTTTCCATCGTTTGCTTTATAGCACTTGCGATAAAAACATCCTTCATATCTACATGTAATAATAATTCATCTTCACTTTGTTCTATCTCTGTTTGTAATTCTTCTTTTTTTCCATCCGTAAAAAAGAATACAAACGGAGCCCCAATATTTTCAGGTAGCGTAGAACCAGATAATAGGAAAATACTGTCCTGTTTCGTTAAAAATTCTGTTTTATCCTCCATTTGGATGACACGAAGACCAATCGCCTCAAACCCCTTTACCAAAAAAGGATTCATTTCCTTATCTGTATACATGGTTGTAATCTGTCTATTAAATACAGCGGTTTGCCTATTATCGATTACATAATCATCTGTAGCAGTAAGTTTGGCATTGTAATAAGATTTCTCGGGTAAATCGTTTATTGCGATTATTTTTCTTTCTTTTGGCTGTAGCTCAATCTCTTGCTGATAAAGCACTGTTTTTTCGCTTTCAACTTGAAAAGGTATTGTCTTAAGGGAATCTGATTGATTTTCCACCATAGCAATCCCTGCTACTCCATCACCATTTTTTGATACACCAAAAGATAAAATCGAAATATTATCTGGCTTTTCCTGTTCTTGATTATGTACTTCTACGTAGAAGGAATTAATACTCTGTATCCTTTCCTTCTCTACTCCGTCAGAAAAAATATGAATAGCCGTTTTTCCCTCTTTTGCTAGGCTTGCGGTTAGTTCTGTGGCACTTTGCCAGTCTTCATGGGTATAGGAAAGCTCTATGTCTTTAATCGCTGCACTTACTTTATATCGGTCTGACTCATCATGTAGAAGTATTTTAGGATGATCATTTACCTCGAGAACCGTGACAGATTGGTTTTGCTGAATACGTTCCATCATTTCTAACGCAGCAGCTTTGCTTTCTTCTAATCTATTAGAGGCATTTTCCTTTGCGGCCATCGAAGCCGATGTATCAAACATAAAAATGATTTGTTCCCCTTTAATCGCCTCTTTAGCAAAATATGGCCCTACAAGTGCTAACATCAGCAAAAGCAAGCAAATAAGCTGCAGCCAGAATAAGACGTTATTTTGCCATTTATGTAACCATGAGGATGCCTTCATTTCCTTAAGAACTTCCTCCCAAAGTAAATTGGAAGGGATGATTTGTTTAGTATATTTCTTCCGAAAAAAATATAATAGGATAAATAATCCAATTAAAAATAGCAGCAAAAAGTAGTATGGATTTGCTAAATGCATTTTTTCTCTCCTTTTGGCTCGAAATGAATAAGAATTATTGAACCAATCCAGTAAATGCTAGTTCACGTAAAATGATTGTTTGTATATCTAATTTATCGCTGATTTGACAATAACGGATTCCATGTGTGGCACAAAGAATTTCTAGCTCCTGATTATGCTGTGTTAGTCTTTTTTTATAAAGCATTTTAATCGAATTATTAAGACTTACATCTACCATTTTTCCATTTTCACTATCAACTAATTGTATATCGCCAGAAAGATGCGGATTTATTTCCGTCTCACTTAGTAATTGAATCAGCCATATAGGTTGATTTCGAAATTTTAGCCGTTTAAAACTTTCCTCAAAAAGCGACAATGCTTCTAAACCATCAGTTATCAAAACAATCATTTGTGACGGCGCTGATAAAGAGCTAATTAATGATTGTGTGAAGCTTTCATTTATTGTCTGCTCCTTCATATCGACAATTTCGTAAAAGGTTCTTTTATTATGAACCGATCCTTTGCGATGAAAGGAAAGCTTTGTTGAAACAGCAGCAAAACTCAATCGATCCTCATGAGACAGTGTAATATAAGCTAAGCTTGCTGCTAGTTCTCTTGCTAACTCCCATTTAGAAGGGACTTGTTTCATCGAAGAAGTAGCATCAAGGAGTATACTAACAGAAATCTCTTTTTCATCTTGAAATCTTTTAATATATGGCTTATTCGTGCGACCATAGACATTCCAATCAATTTGGCGGATATCATCACCAGGATGATAGATTCTATAATCAGCAAAATCCAGGGAAGTGCCATGGATATGAGATTTTCTTCTGCCATTTTGCATTCCTGTACCCTTCATCGAAACTTGCAGGCTTTTTCGATTCATTCTTGCTAATAAGGAATGATAGTTCTTCATCGACCCTTCCCTGCTTCAATACGTAATGTTTTTTCCAAAATATCTTCGATGATCTGATCTGGAGTAACCCCCGCAATCTCCCCTTCAAAATTAAGCAAAATTCGATGTCTAAGAACAGGCACTGCCACATATCGCAAATCGGCAATAGAAATATGCAATCTTCCAGACGCTAACGCTCTAGCTTTTGCCATCGTTACTAAAGACTGTAGCCCCCTTGGTCCACTGCCTGCCTGAATATACTTGTTTCCTATTTCTGTCACATCCTCTGAGCCTGGATGAGTAGCAGAAACAATATTTACTGCAATGTCTAAAATATCATCAGCCACAAGAATTTGTTTAACAAGACTTTGCAAATGAATAATATTCTCTACAGTGGCAACTTGATTCAAAGTGGTTGAGTCTGTTCCTGTAGTCCGCTTAATAATTGCTTTTAATTCCTCTTTTGAAGGATAAGTTACATGTAATTTACATAAAAACCGATCCAATTGGGCCTCAGGTAATGGATATGTTCCTTCCATATCGAGAGGATTTTGAGTTGCTAATACAAAAAATGGCGCTTCTAATCTTTTCGTTTCTCCCATAATGGTGACCGTTTTTTCTCCCATTGCTTCTAATAAGGCACTTTGCGTTTTCGGTGTAGCTCGGTTGATTTCATCAGCCAGGACAATATGCTTAAATAAAGGTCCCTCATGAAAATGAAATTGCTGTTTTCCTTTTTCATCAGGCTGCAGCACCATTGTACCAGTAATATCTGCAGGCATTAAATCTGGGGTAAACTGAATTCTAGCAAAGGATAAGTCCATTACTTCCGAAATAGTACGAATCATCATCGTTTTACCTAAACCTGGCAACCCTTCTAAAAGCACATGTCCGCCTGCTAGCATACTCCAAAGTACCTCATCAGTGATTTTTTCTTGTCCGACAATAAACTTGCCAATCTCTTCTTTCACCTTTTTAAGTAAAGACTCTGCTTGGATAAAATCTTGTTCTACTGGTTCTTTTTCCATCTTTTCCCCTACTTTTCATTTGGTTTTATATCGGTAAAATAATTCTTCACAATATTTTCCAAGTCATGTGGTAATGTATATCTTGATGTACTTTCCCTATAAGAATCTTCATATTCTGAAAATACCTGTTCATATGGACGAACACTCCCTTTCAGAACTGGACCTTCCCCTTCTGTCACCTGACCTTTCTTTCCATTCCCTAATTCACCTGAATCCACTTCAATATTATCTTTGCCATCTACTTTTTCTGGGACAGTTAATAACTCTCTGCTTCCGCCCCCAAATCCTGCTCCAGAGCCATTTCCTCCTCCAGATCCACTACCATTCCCGGAGCCTGATCCATTTCCTGATCCTGAGCCCGACCCTGTTCCTGAACCATCCCCATTCCCTGAGCCGTCGCTACCATCATTTCCATTAGTGGAGCCGTCATTGTCCTTCTGCCCTTGTTGGCCATTAGCATTTGCATTTTCTGGTGAATTCGCACCATTATTACTTGATCCATCAGCAACTGTGCTAGAATTAGGTACCGTTATTCCATTTGCAAGACTTTCATTTTTAAGTAGATTTTCTAATTGAGCTAGTTCAGTCTGTACAGATTCCAATTGCTCAAGAAGCTTCTCATTATTTAATAAATCATCCATCTGGTCTAATAGCTGCTGTAACTGTTCTTCTGTTAACTGCTTATTTCCACCAGTCAATTGATTTAGGGCATCTCTTTGTTTTTCTGTTAACTGATCATATTGCTCGTTTGCTTTTTGTAATTCCTTCTTGACTAATTCTTGATCCTTCTCTGAAATGGCTTTAGAAAGAGACTTAAAGCCAGCTTCATTCAGCTTTGCTTCCGCTTTTTGTCGCTCATTGCTTTTCTCTTGAAGCTTTCTTTTTTTTAGCTGTAGCTCTTTCGCTTGTTTTTCCAATTCCGCAAAGGTTTTTTCGACCGTATCCTTCTTCTCTAATTCCTTTTGAACCTGTTTAAGTTCTTTTTTTACTTGTTGATTTGTTTCTCTTTTTATTGCTTTTTCTAATTCTCTTTCCGCTTTAGCCATTGTTTTTATCTCATTCTCTTTTTCCTTCGCTGCTTCCATATTAATGGATGGGAAAAGCTGCAACAGGACACAAATAACAAGAGAAGCAACTCCTGAAAAAACAAATTTCGGGGAGAGATAGCTTTTCTTCCGTTTTAATACAACTAATTGCTTCTGTTCCATTTCCGATATCGCCTGTTTTACAACTAACTGTTCTACAGCGCCATTACTCTGTAAATAGGCATAGGCAGTCGTTGCATAATCATCTGAAACGAACTGATTATATAGTTTTACAGCCTGTTTCTCAGTTGGCCATTTTCTCCATAATCGAAATAGAAAAAGAATGACACCGATACAAGCTGTTAGAAAAAGAATGGATGATAAAAACGGAAGCACAAAAAAATAGGCAATAACAGAAAGAAGGAGAAATACTCCTCCTAAAACCGCAAGTAAAAAACAGAACTCTTTTGCGATCATTTCTTTTGCTAGAGACGTTCTTACTGGTTTCACTAATTCCTTATATTGTTGGTGGTTTTCCATACGATTATCTACTTCCCTTTTGTCATATTCGCTCGCAATTTACGGACGCTAATTGTCAATGAAAGGGCAATAACTACACAATAACTAATGACATGTGCCGCCCATATAGGAAATTTTATCCCGGTCCATTCCTTTATTTGATCAGAAACGGTTGGTTCAAATATATCTGCTAGCACAATACCAGGATTAAACATCGCGCTAAAATAGACGGAAGGTACTTTTTTGGGTACAGAACTAGAATAGATATCTGCCATTTGAAATAGAATGAGCGATATAACGACCGTTCCACCGACAATAAATAGGGTAACACTGTAGGTTGTAACCATGCTGACAATCGTTTTGCGAATCAGCGTCGAAAATAAAACACCAAAGCTACCAATAACTAAGATTGTAAATAAGCTAAAGAAAAACACTTGCACTAGCTGTGTCGGGGAGATACCACCATATAGAAATACAAAGCTATATATTGGTAGACTCGCAAGGATTAATAAAACCAAATATGCAACAGAAGAAAGTAATTTTCCAATAATAATCGTAAAACTGCTTTGCGTTGTCGTTAACAAAATGCTTAATGTTTGCCTTTCTCGCTCACTACTAATTACTCCACCAGTAAGCCCTGGAGTAATAAATAACACTAAACCTAATTGAAAGAACGCCAAAAACATGAACATCATACGACTTTCCTGCGGTTTGAAAAAACCAACTGGGCTCGTTGTTCTTAGTACAAACATAAAAGCAACCATCAGCAAGGAGAGGGCAAGGAGATAAAACAGGATTCCAAGAAATGTTTTCCCTGAACGAAAGCGTAACTTTAATTCTTTATTTAATACAGGATTCATGAAGTAGGTTTTCAAGAGAATTCAACCTCCTTTGTAATTTCCATAAATACATCCTCTAAATTACTTTCCATTTCGGCGAAGCTAATGATTGGAATCTCCATATTAACTGCTGTTTTTAAAAGGCTCAACTGTTCCTCATCTCCGCCTTTAAACTGGAATTGAATCGTTTTAGCATTCTCCAAGACTTCCAATTTTGTAATTCGTGGGTTTTCTTCTAAAAATGCAATCGTTTTTGGCATATCCAGTGTTTTTACACTAATCATTTTTTCACTTTGCAATTGCTGCTGAATTGCTGATACCGTCCCTTGTGCGACTAGTTTCCCTTGATCCAAAATTCCAATAACATCACACATTTCTGCTAGCTCTGGCAAGATATGTGAAGAAATAAGAATGGTTTTCCCCATATTTTTTAGTTCTTTTAAAATCTCCCGCATTTCAATTCTGGCTCGAGGGTCCAAGCCAGAAGCAGGTTCATCTAGAATTAGAACAGCCGGATCATGAATTAAGCTTCTAGCAAGACAAAGTCTTTGTTTCATTCCTCTCGACAAAAGATCCACATAATCCTTTCGCTTATGAGAAAGATTTACTAACTCTAATAATTGTGGGATTAATTTTTCTCTTTTTGCTGCCGGAATCCCATAGCTAGCGCCATAGAAATCTAAATATTCTTCTGCTTTTAGCTGATCATAAACACCAAAGAAATCAGGCATATACCCTAATTGTTTTCTTACCTCTTTCGGCTGCTTAATGATATCCGCTCCATTAATAGTTGCCGTGCCAGAGGTAGGTGCTAATAAAGTAGCAAGAATGGAAAATGTCGTCGATTTACCTGCCCCATTTTGACCAACAAACCCAAACACACATCCTTCTTCAATCTGAAGTTCTAGCGGTTCAAGTGCTGTAAACTTTCCATACTTCTTGGAAAGACCTTTAATTTCTATCATTCTTTTATCTCTCCTTTAATCTTAACAGACGGCAGCTGAATATATGGATCTCCATTCGTTGCTTTTACTACCTTCATATTGATTATTTTATTTTCATCTAGATAAGCAGAAACTTTATCTTCATCTACTTTAAAAAGGCTAGTTATTTTTTCATAAGAATCTGTTTCTTTATTATAAATATTGTATGTGACACCTGGATTACCATTTGGCTGAACAGTTAATGAATCAAACGATAGCGATTTTATATCATACGATTTAGGAATTTGAAGTGTATATAAATACTCGCCATCCTCTAATGAAATATCATTATTTTGGTAGTTCTCACTATAAATGGCTCCTTCGATAACGGTTAATTTTTGTTCCATATTTCCTTCATTTATCGTAAATGCTCCTGGAAAATGATTGGTTAAAATAATCGGCTCCATGATTAAATTAGTGCTATTTTTCGTTTCCTTTTCGCTAGCAATCCCAACATTCACGATATCTTCATTCGTAATCGCAACTAACATCGAATCTCCAGTAGATATGTTATTAAAGTAGTAATCCGTACTTAATACCATGCTTTCCGCCACTAATTCTCTAAACTCCTTTAAATCATGGCCATTATAATCGTAAATATAATAACCATAGCCATTTCCACTTGGTCTAGAAAAGTATTTATTGCTATGTGTGACTTGAACATTTTTTGTTTCACCAGATTTAATAGAACCTAGCTCGATTTTTTCATTACCTGACCAGATAAAGACTTTTGAAAAATCAAATGGATACAGATTCGTTATCGTTCCTGAAATATCTTTTTCTGTTACAGCAAAATCATGGCTAAATCCACCTTCCATTGGCATAGAGGTTTTTCCATACATGGTACGGCTAGACCAATATTCTACTTCTGGAAAAATGATTTCACTACTTTTCACTTTTTCATTTTTAATAGCCTTAACTTGCAGCTCTCCATATCCTAAATAAGGAAAAGGAGTATATGTATCTTGATCAAAGGTTAAAGCAAAATCACCGGATTTATTCGATAAAAGGGTTGTTGCTTGGTAGCCAGATAAATAATTATTGCTATATTGGTAGATACCCATTTCATTCAACTGCGGATTTTTTATTTTATCTTTTGCCCCAGTAATAAACATTCCTAATGATAAAAGAATCGAAAGACACGGAATAATCCACCAAGCATGCTCTCTTTTATCGTATTTTCTTAGTATAAAATACAATATTGGCACAATAACTAATAAATAACCTGCCAGTATTATTAATAAAAGACCAGTTGTAATCGTAGAGCTTTTAAAATACTCATTTGATTCGACAAATTGATAGTACAGATTACTTAAAGGATTCCCACTATATTGGTAATTTGCCGTTATCCGTGTATTCTCTGTTTGCAATAGATTTTCCATCCAACTATTAAAGTCTTGCCAATTCAGTAAGGTAGAATCACTAAGTGAAAAAGAGGTTTGAATAATTTTCCCTTCCCCAAGATTTTTTTTCGCAACCAGTGGATGCTCATTATGTATCGTTATGGCGTCAGAACTGTCTGTTAGAGAAGACCGAAAAGCAGTTATCTTTTCCTGTTCTTTCGTTTTTGTATCAATTCCAGACAATGGAATCTCTTCCTCATTTCCAAAAGCCAATGGCATTAGTGATTCTAAATTGCCATATGCTTGCTTTCCATTTGTCGTTGCACCGGTAATTAAGATTCCTCCTTTTTCTATCCATTTCTTAATCGCCAGTTGCTGTTCTTCTGATAATTCTGTTAATGAGAATTGATCGACCATTAAATAGCTTAGCGTTTCAAGGCCTAATGCTTGATCTGGTATATCTTCTTTAAGTAGCTCTGTCGTAAAAATGGAACTGCTTGAAAGCTTTCGCAAATTTTTAAATTTGTCATACTGATCGGTAAGAATGCCTAAAGTCTGATCTGAAATTAAGGTAAGCCTTAGTTCTTTAACACCAGTAAAACTTACTTCCTCGCCTTTTTGCCAGCTATCTCGATATAATTTCATTTTATTACTAGTATAGTTAGAATCCGAAGAAATCCCTGGTATTGTTACGGTATACGTTTTCTTGCTGTTTGCTGGTATGTCGACAGGTACTAATGTTTGTCCACCGATATCATAACTAGGAGAATAAGGAATAAGTAAGTCACCTTTGAAATCCTTCTCTTTATTCTCAATCGTGACCTTTAGCATAAATCCTTTGCCATCCATTACTTTGCCATCCAAGCCAGCTTCTGTTGTAATTTTTATGCCGGATGTACTTGCTGCATTTGCTTCTTTCACAATAAAAGTGGTGGCCAAAAATAAAATAAAGCAGATGATTAAAACTTTTTTGACTTTTCGCAAACTGTGTTTCCCCCATTTTTTATTTTTTCATTCTATTTAATAGACGATTGGTAATAGTTTTCACCCTACACCAAATTAGAAAAAATTTCATAATGTAATTTTACAATATACTATACTTTTTATACATATTTTTTGTAAAATTTTTCTTCTTTTGTTATTAGACGAAGGAAATGGTCGAAAGGTTTTATATGCCAGAAACTATTTTTTAGTATTTTCGAATCAAAAACTCCTGTTTGTGAAAGTTAACAGGAGTTTTAGTATATATCCGTTATTGATTTGGTTACTTTTCGGACGAATTGATAGCAAAAGCATCCTTATAATCAAACAAAAATCTAATTTATATGTCATCTAGCCATTATATCAGCCAATCTTGCTCTTTTTTCAGCCAAACCAAAAACTAATGAATATGAAATAAAATTAGAATACTTGCTGGAATCGCAATTAAAAGCGCGCCGATTATTTTCATGCGCATGCCTGATAAACTATTTAGAAATAGATTTTCTTCTTCTAAAGTAAGCAGATTTCCCCAGTCTGCTTCCTCCATTTTTTTAGCTGGTAAGGAGTCTCCAAGTTGAACATAGGCATGATGTTCTACAAGATGTCCTTTTATCATTAAGGCAATTCCTCCAATAAGAACAAGTAAAACAACGCATTGAATAATCATACGTTTTCCCTCCGAAAAATAAAGTAATATGCTACTTTTTATTATTCTACTTATTCTTATTTTTATTACGCCTTTGCAAATATTTAACAATCAAAAAAACAGCCAATAAATAAATGCCGCAAAGTTTCCTTTGCGACATCTATGTAAATTCACTTTTTACTCTTCACTTTCTTCTACTAATGTTGAAAACAAGCCATATACATATCTTTCTGGATCAAAGCTTTGGAGATCATCCATTTTTTCTCCTAAACCAACAAATTTTACTGGAATATGCAACTCGTTGCGAATTGCAAGCACGATACCACCTTTAGCTGTGCCATCCAATTTAGTTAAGACAATCCCACTTACATTTGTTGTTTCTTTAAACGTTTTCGCCTGTACTAATGCATTTTGTCCAGTTGTCGCATCTAGCACGAGTAGAACTTCATGGGGAGCACCTGGAACCTCTCTCTCAATAACTCGTTTTACTTTCTCTAGCTCTTTCATTAGATTCACTTTGTTTTGCAGTCTTCCAGCTGTATCACAAAGAAGAATATCTGCTTGACGAGATTTTGCAGCCTGTACTGCATCGAACATAACTGCTGCTGGATCAGAGCCTTCAGTATGCTTAATGACGTCCACTCCGACACGATCTCCCCACACCTCTAATTGTTCAATAGCTCCAGCGCGGAAAGTATCTCCTGCAGCAAGTAAAACCTTTTTGCCTTCTTCTTTAAACTTATGGGCAAGCTTACCGATTGTCGTTGTTTTTCCTACTCCATTGACACCTACAAAAAGAATCACCGTTAAGCCGTCTGCTTGCATATTAATTGTAGAAGATTCTTCTTCTCCGTTCTGATAAATAGCAACGAGCTTTTCTGAAATAACATCCTGGACTTCTTTTGGATCTTGGATGTTTTTTCGCTTGACTTCATTTTTTAATTCATCAATTAGCTCCAAAACTGTTTCAAAGCCAACATCTGCGCCAATTAATATTTCTTCCAGCTCTTCAAAGAAATCTTCGTCTACTTTACGATAACGAGAAACGAGATCATTGACTTTTTCGGAAAAATTATTTCTTGTTTTCGATAATCCTTCTTTAAACTTCTCGGTTACTGTACTCGTCTGCTGAGACATTTTTTCTTTTAACTTTTTAAAAAAACTCAATTATTATCCCTTCTTTCATTTAGGTTTTTTTTCATAAAGTTTATTGATATGCCCCGTGGTTATGTAAGTTTTCTTTCTATTAACGATTTAGGATTAAATTTCACAAGGCCAATTACTAAGCTATTCTGTAGGAGGAATTGGCCTTGGAAACTAAAAATTATTAACTAGAAGTATTAGTGTCTGCAAAAGGATTATGCATTAGCTACTAACTCATTCGTTTCACTTAAGCGTACCGAAACTAGCTTTGATACGCCAGATTCTTGCATCGTTACCCCATAAAGAACATCGGCTTCTTCCATTGTTCCTTTGCGATGGGTAATGACAATAAATTGGGTTTCATGGCTATATCGTTTTAAATACGAACTAAATCGAAATACATTTGCTTCATCCAATGCTGCTTCGACCTCATCCAAGATACAAAAAGGAACAGGTCTCACTTTCAGAATCGAGAATAATAAAGCAATAGCAGTTAGCGCTCTTTCTCCACCAGATAACAGACTTAAGTTCTGTAGCTTTTTCCCTGGTGGCTGGGCAACTATCTCTACTCCTGTGTTTAAGAGATCTTCTGGATTTGTTAAAACTAAATCTGCACTTCCTCCACCAAATAAGCTTTGAAAGACAGTTTCAAAATGCTCTTTTATGCCTTCAAATGTTTGTTCAAAGCGATTTTTCATTTCTTCATCCATTTCATCAATTACTTGATAAAGAGTATCTTTCGCTTCTTCTAAATCTGTTTTCTGCTCCAGAAGAAACTCATATCTTTCCGAAATTCGTTCATATTCCTCGATAGCACCAAGATTGACAGTGCCGAGCTCTTCCATCGCTAATTTAATAAGCTTCACCTTTTTACGCGCTTCCTCTACTTCTAACGTTAAAGGATAATCTAACTTTGCTCCTTCATACGTTAATAAGTATTCCTCACGTAAATTAGTTAATCGTGTATCTAGTTCTACATCTACACGGTTCAATTTTACTTCTTCATCTTTTAAAGCCTGGACGATACCTCTGTGAAGTCTGCGCTGCTCCTTCGTTTCAAGCTCCAGCTCTTCTAATCGCATTTGCTTTTGCAATCTTTCCTCTCTACGCAAAGAGATTAGCTGGATAGTTTCTTGCTTTTCATGCAGCTTTTGCTCTGCTGCTTCTTCTAGCGTCGCTTCTCCAGAATGCGAATTGCTCATTTCAGAAGAAAGCAAGCGAAGATCTTCACTGACAAGCTTCCATTTTTCTTCCGTTGCTTGATGTTCTTGCAAAATGGTCGCAAGCTTCTCTTTCTCATGTCTAAGCTTTTCTTTTTTTGCCGCAGACTGGATCCTTAGGTCGCTAATTGCATTTACTACCGATTCTTTGGAAACAGATTGTTTATTCTTTTGCTCTGTTAATAAGGCAATCTCTTTATCCAATTCAGTAAGTTTTTTATTCTGTTCTTCAAGCTCTTTTTGTAAATCCGTTCTTCTTTTTAGAAGAAGCTCTTGCTCTTGATTAGAATCTGCCTTATTCCGATCATATAGCGACAATTTATCATTCATGGCTCTTTCTTCAAATTCAACTTCTTTTAAATCATCTTTCCATGTTTGAATTTGGAAACGAAGATCCTCGACTTTTAATCGAGCTTCTTCCATGGTTGATTCTTCTGTTTGCAATGCCGCTTTTCCCTTTTTCAGCTGTTCCTCAAGCTTAAGAGATGTTTTGTCCATTTCAAAAATCTTTTTCTTCAGCTCTTCCAATTCACCTTTTCTGGTGATGATAGATGCTTGCTTTTGCTTGATTGCTCCCCCTGTCATGGAACCACCAGGATTAACAATTTCTCCGTCTAATGTAACAAAGCGGGAACGATACTGAAGGATTTTCGCCATTTCATTGGCACCCTTTAAGTCCTTGGTTATAACGACATTTCCAAGTAAACTGCGCATAATTTCGCGATATTGACTATCATAGTTAATCAAATCTGCCGCAATGCCAATAAACGCAGGATGACCTTGAATTAGCCTTAGTTGCGAATCGGAAAGGGATTTTCCTTTAATAACATTCATTGGTAAAAAAGTAGCTCGTCCATAACCGTTTTTCTTCAAATACGCAATTGCCTCGCGACCATTTTGTTCTGTTTCCACAACAATATGCTGCATCGAACCACCTAAAGCAATTTCCAAGCTCACACTATATTCCTTTGGCACTTGCATTAATTCTGCAACTGCTCCTCTAATGCCGTGCAAAGACTTGCCTCTTGCTTTAAGAACTTCCTTAACTCCTTGGAAAAATCCAGAATAATCGTCTTCCAATTCCTCCAACATTTCTTTTCTCGATTTTGCCTGCTGGGCAAACTGGTAGGATTGATAAAGAGACTTTTCCACTTGTTGAACTTTTGCCTCTATTCCCGCAAAATGACTTTGTTTTTCTTTCCAAGCTGTCGACCATCTCTCTAGTTCGTCAGAAAGCTCCTTAAGCTTTGCTGAAATACTTGTCTTTTTTTCCTGAATACGGACACGCTCATTTGTATAATTAACATTTTCCTCATCAAGCTGAGATGTTCTCTTTTCCTGATTCTCTAATTGCTGGTTAACCGAATTTAGTTCATTTTTAGATGCTGCTTGATTGCTTACTATGTCTATATAGTCACTTTTTAACATTTCAATTTTCTCTTCTAAATTCTCGTTAAAAAGGGCCAGATTTTTCTCGTTAACCTTTAATGTGTCTTCAATTTCCTTTGATTCTGCTTGTAATTCATAAACAAGCTTTTGTTGAGTTTCTTTTTGCGAAACGAGTGCTGCTACTCTTTCCTGTAACTCCACTTTACTTTTTTCAAGCTGATCGCGATTTTGTGTAGCATTCTTTTTTCTTTCTTTTAATACTTCTTTTCTACCTTCAAGCTTCTCTAGTTCCTCACTGACTAAAAGAAGTACTTGCTGTAGATCATCAATCGATTCATCAAGAGCTGCTACCTCGTTTTTCCCTTCCTCCATTTTTGCTTCTTTACTTTGGAGCAAAGAGGATAACTTTAACTCTTCTTGTTTATAGGCCTCTAGCTGCTTGGAGATTGCTTCAAATCGCTCATGTGCCTCTTCAATATCATGAACCATTAAGGCTACCTCAATTGATTCAAGATTTTCTCGATGATGCAAATATTCTTTTGCCATGGAGCTTTGAATTTTTAATGGCTCCACCTGACTCTCTAATTCGTGTAATATATCATTTACACGATTAAGGTTATCTTGTGTTTCAACAAGCTTCCCTTCTGCTTTTTTCTTACGTGTTTTGTATTTTAATACACCTGCGGCTTCTTCAAATATAGACCTGCGATCCTCTGCCTTACTATTTAAAATTTCCTCGACTTTCCCTTGACTAATGATAGAAAAAGCCTCTCTTCCCAGTCCAGAATCCATAAATAAATCAACAATATCTTTTAAGCGACATGATTGTTTATTAATTAAAAAGTCACTTTCTCCTGAACGATAAACACGTCTTGTTACACTTACTTCATGATAATCCAATGGAAGAAAATGATCCTCATTCTCTAACGTTAATGTTACTTCCGCAAAGTTAACTGCTTTTCGTGAGTCACTCCCTGAAAAAATAACATCCTCCATCTTACTTCCACGCAAGGATTTAGCTGACTGCTCGCCAAGAACCCAGCGAATTGCATCGGTAATATTACTTTTCCCACTTCCGTTGGGGCCAACCACTGCCGTTACACCAGGCACAAAATCGACTGAAATTCGATCTGCAAATGACTTAAATCCGATAATATCCAACCGTTTTAAGAACATACCCTCACCCCGATTCCTTCTTGTTTCTCTAGTTGCATTAATCGTCTATGCGTAATATCAAACACTTTATTTTTCACTTTCCGCCTTTAACATCAATAATGATTTTTGCGCTGCCTGCTGCTCCGCTTCTTTCTTCGAGCGTCCCATACCAGTACCAAGCTCACGATTATTTAAAAACACTTGGGAAATAAACTCCCTATTATGAGCTGGTCCCTTTTCAAGAAGTATCTTATACTCGATTGTACCAACAGCATCTCTTTGAACATATTCTTGCAGTTGACTTTTAAAATCCATCACATGAGAAAAAGCACCGTTATTAATTTTCGGAAAAATTACTTCCTCTAAAAATTCTACCACTGAATCTAATCCTTGATCTAAATAAAGAGCACCAACAAACGCTTCAAATACATCAGCAAGTAACGCTGGTCTCGTTCTTCCCCCAGTCATTTCCTCGCCTTTACCTAATAGCACATAGTTGCCAAAGGAAAGTTCATTAGCAAATGAAACTAGCGATGGTTCACAAACAATTGCTGCACGCAATTTGGTTAGTTCCCCTTCACTCATCATTGGGAATTTCTTAAAGAGAAATTTAGAAACCGTCAATTCTAACACGGCATCACCAAGAAATTCTAATCTTTCATTGTCTTCATGTGGTTTTCTTCGATGCTCATTCACATATGATGAATGGGTAAAAGCCTGCTTCAATAGTTTTTCGTCTGTAAAATGAATCCCTATTTTATCTTGTAGTTCCTTCATTTTTTTTTCATTTGGTCGAACGGTTCTTTTGTCTTTTCGATTGCCTCGCATTTTGCCTCCACCTTAGCACTAAGTTTACAATTCATTTCAAGTTTAAGTAAAAAAGATAAAAAACGCAAAGAAACTTGGAAAGTTTTTTCTCTCCAAGCCTTTTCTATGACAGAAATCGGGCTACCACTAGGGAAATAACCCCGCTTCACATAAGAAAAACTATTTTATCCATTTTATCCGCTTATTAAAATACGTTTGAACAGCTAAAAACTAGTCTGTTCCATTTAACTTGAACATACCTTTATATTATAGGCATTTAGTTATTAGTATACATCAAACAAACGGAGATTGTCATCTATTCTTAGGGGTAAAAAACCCTACAGTAGTTGTTTTTTGCTGATAATCTACTATACAAAATTAAAAGCCCCGTGGTTAGCGGAGCTTTTAAACATTGACTAGCGATTACTTATGTAATTCACAGCATCACCAACTGTAGAAATCTTTTCAGCATCGTCGTCAGAAATTTCCATATCGAACTCATCTTCTAATTCCATAACAAGTTCAACTACATCAAGAGAATCAGCGCCTAAATCATCTTTGAAAGAAGCTTCTAGAGTTACCTCAGATTCTTCTACGCCAAGACGATCTACAACGATTTTTGTTACACGCTCTAATACATCTGCCATTTATTTCACCTCCCCTCAAATGCATTATAGAGTATTTTAACGAAATAATAAATGAGAACTTTTTTAACTTTCGCTGTTCCTTTTATCTGCTAGCGTTCTCCTATTATTTACGACTAGTTTTTCCCATAGTAAAGGAAAAATTACATATACATGCCACCATCAATATGCAATGTTTGGCCAGTGATATAGCTGCTGTCTTCAGAGGCTAAAAACACAACTGCATTCGCAATATCTTCAGGTCGACCAAATTGACCGAGTGGAATTTGGGTAAGCATGCTATTTTTCACTTCTTCTGTTAGCTTATCCGTCATATCTGTCGTTATAAATCCAGGTGCAACTGCATTAACGGTTATATTTCGTTGTGCAAGCTCTTTGGCAGTCGTTTTTGTAAATCCAATAACACCTGCTTTAGCTGCAACATAATTGGCTTGTCCAGGATTCCCTGTTACCCCAACAATGGAAGTAATGTTAATAATTCTTCCTTTTCTTTGCTTCATCATTGGTCTTGTTACGGCTTTTGTACAAAGGAAAACACCTTTAAGATTTGTATTAATAACATCATCCCATTCAGAATCTTTCATACGCATTAATAAATTATCCCTTGTAATCCCCGCATTATTGACTAAAATATCAATGCTGCCAAACGCTTCTAAAGCCTCTTTCATCATCGCATTCACAGAATCACCATCGGATACATCACATTGAATACTAATTGCTTTTCTGCCTAGAGCTTCAATTTCCTTAACGACTTCATTGGCACGATCGACACTTCCTGCATAGTTAACAACAATGTCTGCACCTTGCTTCGCTAACTCAATCGCAATGGATCTCCCAATTCCTCGAGATGCTCCAGTGACAACAGCAACTTTACCAGCTAATTTCACTTACATATCCCCCTTTAGTTCTTCTGCAACCTTCTTACTTGTTTCGATATCATTAACAGCATATACTTTCGCTTTGCGATCAATCTTTTTAATTAAACCTGAAAGGACTTTACCAGGACCGATTTCAATAAAAGTATCTACTCCTAAATCAAGCATTTTACGAACAGAATCCTCCCATAATACAGAAGAATACAATTGTTCTACAAGCTTTGTTTTTATTTCTTCCTGATCATGAATTGGCTCTGCCGTTACATTGGCGATAACAGGAATTTCCGCATCTTTTAATGTTAATTCATCCAATACCGCAGCAAATTTTTCCGCCGCTGGCTTCATTAAGGCTGAATGGAAAGGACCACTTACTTCTAGTGGAATTGCACGCTTTGCTCCTGCTTCCTTTGCTTTTTCTCCGGCTAATTCAACCCCTTTTGTGGAACCTGAGATTACAATTTGACCAGGACAGTTAAGGTTTGCTAGCTGTACAGAATCACCAGCATCAGAAACTTTTCTTGTCACAGCTGTCAATTGCTCTCTGTCTAAGCCCAGCACTGCTGCCATCGCACCTTCACCTGCTGGAACTGCTTCTTGCATATATTCCCCGCGCTTACGAACTGCATATACCGCATCTTCAAAAGACAGCACCCCTGCTGCCACTAACGCAGAATATTCACCTAAGCTATGTCCTGCTACATAATCAGCTTCTATATGAAACTGTTTGAAATGCTCATATATTGCCATACTCGTTGTAAGCAATGCTGGCTGTGTATTATGCGTTAGCGTAAGCTCTTCCTTTGGTCCTTCAAAAATTAATTGCGATAAATCAACGTTTAATTTTTGATTAGCTACTTTAAATAAATTTGCTGCCGGTTCAAATTGTTCAAATAAATCTTTTCCCATTCCCACTCCTTGGGAGCCTTGTCCTGGAAAAACAAAAGCAATTTTAGCCATTTATTTCTACTCTCCTTCTTCTTCCTATTCGAGACCTGTGTTTACGTTGCTTCTATATAATTTACGCTTCATGCTCCATTGCATCCTTGATCTGATTTACTACACCAGATTGCACAAACTCTCTTGTTTGTCTGATTGCACTGAAGATTGCTTGGCTGTCAGATGAACCATGTGCTTTGATTACTGGAGCATTTAAGCCAAATAAAGCAGCTCCCCCATACTCCGAATAATCCAATTTATTTTTTATTTGTTTTAAATTCGGCTTTAATACAGCTGCAGCCATTTTTGAAGTAAAACTGCTCATTAACTCTGTCTTAATCATTTTAAACATCGACATCGCTGTACCTTCTACTGTTTTTAAAATCATATTTCCTGTAAATCCGTCTGTAACAGCAACATCACATACTCCATCAAGCAAATCACGTGCTTCCATATTTCCGATGAAATGGATATTAGTATTTTGGAGAAGGTCAAAGGTTTTCTTTGTTAATTCATTGCCCTTTTTTTCTTCTGTACCAATATTCAATAAGCCAACTCTTGGTTTTGAAATTCCTCTAACCTTTTCTGAATAGATGCTTCCCATCATTGCATACTGAACTAAGTTTTCTGGTTTGGCGTCTACATTTGCACCAACATCTAATAAAAGAAATCCTTCTCCACCAATAGTCGGTAAAGTTGGAGCAAGTGCTGGTCGATCTATGCCTTCCATTCTACCGACTACAAATAATCCAGTTGCCATTAGCGCACCTGTATTACCTGCAGAGATAAATGCGTCTGCTCTATTTTCCTTTACTTCTGTTGCACCAAGAACCATACTCGCTGTTTTTTTTCTGCGTACTGCTCTTACTGGTTCGTCTGTTGCTAAAATTTGCTCTTCTGTATGTAAAATATGGATTCTTTCTTTATTGGTAAGAAAAGATTGAATTTGCTTTTCATCTCCAACAAGAAGTATTTCTAAATCTGAAAAAGCTTCAATTGCTTTTTGAGCACCAATTACTATTTCTTTTGGGGCATTGTCTCCGCCCATTGCATCGATTGCAATTTTCATCATAACGATTGCTCCTTTATTTTTTGGCACGGTACATATCAAATTCACCTTTAAAAACTAGCTCCGTGTTCACGTAACTATTAACTTCTACCGTTGTTCTTCCCGTTATACTATCTATATGACTTACTTTTGCTTTTGCAATAATTCGTTCACCTAAATTTACTGATCTTGTAAAATGAATATTGGCTTTAGCTGTAAGTGCAAGTTCATCGTTTATTACAGCAACAGCAAGAGAATTAGCTTGTGCAAAGAGATGATGTCCCCTTGCTATTCCATTCCTTGTAAAGACATGTTCTTGTTGTACCTCAAAGATAGATATAGCTGAATGATCTAATTCCATATCGATTATTTCGCCAATTACTTCTTCAATCGGCAATGCTTTCACTTCATCTTCCAGTGATTTTTTTGCCACATTTTTAATTCGCTCTCTAAGCTCTGGAATGGATAATTCTAACCGATCTAATCTTATCGTCTGTACACTAACAGAGAATTTTTCCGCTAATTCCTCGTCTGTAATAAAAGGTGTTTCTTTAATTGTCTCCACTAACAGCTGTTGCCGTTCTCGCTTGTTTCTCTTCATTTATTAACACCACCGCACTATTAAGACTAGGTACTAATAGTAGTATATAATTTATGAAGTTGGAATGCAAGCCGAAGTTTTGGTGCCAAATTGCTAGTGGAGATTTTGGAAATGCCACTCTCTCATAATCCCAAAGTATGCCCGTTGATTTCCACTTAAGCCTACTGAGAGTTTGAATTAGAATTTGTAAGACTATCCCATCAAATTGCTAGTTATTTACTGGGAAATATTGTTCTGCTAATCTAATTTTCCGCCGTTTAAGACACCTGTTTCTTTCAAAGTATCTCTTAGTGCTTTATAGTCGTCATTTTGCCAAAATGCAACAGATTCAATTAAGATGGTTGCGTCATTTCTAGCTGTTTCTAGGATGCGATAATCGTGCACCATATCTCCCATTTTAAATTCTGGCAGTCCGCTTTGTTTTTTCCCAAAGAAATCGCCTGGTCCTCTTAATTCTAAGTCCTTCTCACTTAACACGAAACCGTCGCCTGTTTCGGTCATGATTTTCATTCGTTCTTTTCCAACATCTGTTTTCGGATCTGCAATTAGGACACAATAGGACTGTGCATCTCCTCTTCCAACTCTCCCTCTAAGCTGATGCAATTGCGATAATCCGAACCGTTCTGCATCATACACGAGCATAAACGTCGAATTTGGAACGTTAACACCAACCTCAACAACCGTTGTACTTACAAGAACTTGAATATCATTTTGACTAAACTGTTTCATCATTTGATCCTTTTCATCTGCATGGAGCTTTCCGTGCATCAATCCAACCTTATATCTTCCGTGGAAAAATGTGGATAGCATTGCATGAACATCTATGGCATTCTGGACATCTAGTTTCTCCGATTCCTCGATTAATGGACAAATTACATAGGCTTGTCTTCCTTGCTGAAGCTCTTTCTCCATAAACTGCAAAATTCTTGTTAACATATCATGCTTTACCCAATATGTTTCAATATTTTTGCGCCCTGCAGGCATTTCATCAATAATACTGACATCCATTTCTCCAAATACAGTAATGGCAAGAGTTCTTGGAATGGGGGTTGCTGTCATAAACAGAACGTCTGGATTTTCGCCCTTTTCTCGGAGTATTCTTCTTTGCTCCACGCCAAAACGGTGCTGCTCATCTGTGATAACTAGCCCTAATGATTGAAATTCAACATCATCTTGAATTAGTGCATGTGTACCTATTAAAATATCGATCTTTCCCTCTTTTAATTGGGAAAGCAACTCTTTTCTCTTTTTTCCTTTAACAGAGCTTGTTAACAATCCGCATGTTACCCCGAAAGCAGAAAAGATTTGATGTAGAGAATCTGCATGCTGCTCTGCAAGAATTTCCGTCGGCGCCATTAATGCACCCTGATGACCAGAAAGAATAGATGCATATAAAACGATGGCAGCAACAATTGTTTTTCCCGATCCTACATCTCCTTGCAAGAGGCGGTTCATTCGCACCTCTGCTTTCATATCTGTTAAAATTTCGTTTACGACTCTTTTTTGAGCATTTGTTAACGGGAAAGGAAGAGCTTCTATAAACGTTGTTAGTTTCTCAAGAGAATAACGCTGACTTTTTCCGCCTGAATGCTCTCTTTCGTATTTTCTTAATGCACTCATTTTTAATTGGAATAAGAGAAATTCCTCGTATACAAACCTTCTTCTTGCTTGGGTTAGGTCTTCCCTTTTTTCAGGAAAATGGATAATTTGCAATGCTTCCTTCCTTGGAAGAAGCCGATATTTTGTTAGCATCGAAGCGGGAAAGTTTTCTTCGATTAGATGGGCATATTGACTTAAGGCAGACGAAATATATTTCCGTAAATTTTTGACGGTCATATTCCCCTTAACCGCATAAACTGGTTCAAATAAATGCCCTTTTTGGTTACTGCCAATTTGCAAATGATTTGCCGTTATTGTTTGGCGATGCTGATCCCATTTTCCTGTTACGGTAATCAATTCTTGGACAGCTAATTTGCTTTTCAAATAGGGTTGATTAAAGAATACGACCGTAATTAAATAATGTTCTACCAATAGTTTTATCGTTAATCTCGATTTCTTTCTTCCATAAAAAATAAGGGACGGTTCACTATGAACCTTCCCTTCCACCGTCACTTTTTCTTCATGCTTGATTTCTTCGAGGTTTTTCAGACGATAATCCTCATAGCGATAAGGAAAATATTCTAGCAAATCATTAATTGTATGAATATTCATTTCTTCTAATTGTTTTTTTGTTCCAGGTCCGACGCCCTTTATCTGTTCAACGGATTGCTGTAAAGACTCATTCACTTGTTAGCGGCAGCTGTGCTACCAAAGATTTCAGCTTCCAGTCTGCGACCAGTTGGTGTTGCTGCCAACCCTCCCCGTGCTGTTTCTTTCAGTGCTGTCGGCATTGCCTGACCAATTCGGTACATACTATCAATTACTTCATCACAAGGAATGCGGCTTTTAATACCTGCAAGCGCCATATCCGCTGCAATCATCGCATTCGCGGCACCCATTGCATTTCGCTTTACACAAGGAACTTCCACTAAACCAGCCACTGGATCACAAACTAAACCAAGCATATTCTTTAACGTAATAGCCATCGCATGTGCTGATTGTTCTGGGGTTCCCCCCGCCATTTCTACAATTGCGGCAGCAGCCATTCCAGCAGCAGAACCAACTTCTGCCTGACATCCGCCTGCTGCACCAGAAATGGATGCGTTATTTGCTACTACAAATCCAAAAGCTCCAGAAGTAAAAAGAAATGCAATCATCTGCTCTCTTGTTGGATTCAGCTTATTTTGCACGGCAAATAATGTCCCAGGCACAACACCTGCAGAACCAGCTGTTGGAGTTGCACAAATCATTCCCATGGCAGCATTTACTTCATTTGTTGCAACAGCTTTACTTACTGCGTCTAAAATAATTTCTCCAGACAGAAATTGGCCTTTTTTAATATAGTTTTGGAGCAACACAGCATCTCCACCAGTTAATCCTGAATGAGAAACCACTCCATTTAATCCTCTTTCGACCGCTTGCTCCATAACCTGAAGATTTGTTTCCATCTGGGATACAATTTCTTCTCTTGTTTTTCCAGTTACTTTCATTTCTTGTTCTATCATCATTTCGGAAATCGGTAAATTTCTAGTTGTTGCTATCTCTACCAATTCTGCTACGTTACGAAACATATTTACCCCTCCCTCTTTATTCCACAATCGTTGTGACTTTTTCAATCGAATCCAATTGTTCAAGTTCTCTTAATATCGATTCTTCTATATTTTGGTCGACTTCAATTGTCATCAAAGCCAATTTCCCTATTTCTTTACGGCTAACTTCCATATGTCCAATATTTATTTCATATTTAGCCAATACATTTGCAACCTTTGCAATTGCTCCAAAACGATCATTATGGACTACCAATATCGCAGGATGATGCCCAGAAAGCTTTAACTGAAAACCATTAAGCTCCGTAATTTCAATTTTTCCACCGCCAATCGAAATGCCAACTAGCTCCATTTCTCCTTGTTCGTCTCCTAGATGAATTTTAGCTGTATTCGGATGCTCTGGGATGGCTTCTTCTATATGAAATGCTACCTGTATTCCATGCTGTTCTGCAATTTCTAATGATTCTTTAATGCGTTCATCAAATGTATCAAAATCAAGAATTCCGCCAATGATAGCTACATCTGTACCATGCCCTTTATACGTTTCAGCAAATGAACCGTATAAATGAATATTTACCCATTTCGGTTCTCTTTCAAAAAGATTTCGCGCCACTCTTCCAATCCTTGCTGCGCCAGCTGTATGAGAACTGGACGGACCAATCATGACCGGACCAATGATATCAAAAACACTTTTATATTTCATGGATTTTATCTCCCCTTAAATGCCCTAAAATCATTTTCAGTAATATGCTGTTTCAATTCATTACACTATATAATATCATACTATATTAATATATGGTTCTAATTCTTATCGTTCTCTTTATTTTGATGAATGGGACGGTAAAGGCTTTATATATATTGATTGATATGAAAAGTTAATATAGCTGGGATTTGTTTGCTTTGGGGATTATAGGGAGGAATTTCTCTGTTACCATAGGCGGCTTTTTCTTCCTTGCTCGGGCTTAGAGACCGCCTCTCTGTTATCTTAAGGTGCTTTTTCTGCACTGCTTGAGCTCTGAGACCGATTCTCTGTTACCTTTTCGTTCAACTACTCCCCTTCAAAGTAACAGATACCTTCTCAAGCGCTCTTCTTCAAACAAAATTACCAATCCATCCCGACCATTCTACCTCCAAAAATAAACAAAAAAGGGCATACCTCTCCTAAGGCACACCCTTTTTTAGCTAATGATTATTCGATTGAAAAGATGAAGGAATATAGTGGCTGTTTTCCGTCATGAACTTCTACTTCCACATCTTCATAATTTTCTTCGATAAAGGATACAAGCGTTTCAACCTCTTCTTGCGTCGCTTCTTCTCCCTTAATTACCGTTACAATTTCTGATTCGTCATCAATCATGGACTTTAAGAGCTCCATTGCAGATTCTGTTTTATCCTTGCTTTTTACAACAATTTTACCTTCTGCAAGTCCCATAAAGTCGCCTGTTTCAATTTCAAGGCCATCAATACTAGTATCTCTGACTGCATACGTAATCTGGCCTGTTTTAACATGTTCAAGTGCAGCTTTCATATTTTTTTCATTTGATTCTAAATCAGTAGAAGGATTGAAAGCTAACAATGCTGACATTCCTTGAGGAACCGTTTTAGAAGAAATGACAACAACATCCTGTTCCAATACTTCCGCTGCTTGTTCTGCTGCCATAATAATATTTTTATTATTTGGTAAAATAAAGACCTTTTTCGCATTTATATGGTTTACAGCATTGACAATATCTTCCGTACTTGGATTCATCGTTTGGCCGCCCTCAATTACATAGTGAGCGCCAATGCTTCTGAAAAGATCTGCGATTCCGCTTCCCATTGAAACTGTTACAATTCCATACTCTTTTTGTTCTTCTGCAGAATGTGCTGTTGGTTCTTCTACTCCTTCAGACCCATCCACTAAACTACTATGCTGTTCGCGCATGTTTTCAATTTTCATTTTTACTAAGTTACCGTATTTTTGACCAAATGTTAATACTTCACCAGGCTGATTAGAATGTATGTGAATTTTAACAATCTCATCATCTGCGATAACTAATAAAGAATCTCCATATTTGCTTAATGCTTGTCTAAAATCTTCTTCTGAAAAAGGTTTGTTTCCTAGTTTTTCCTGTTCTAAACGAACCATAAATTCCGTACAATAGCCAAATTCAATATCCTCTGTATTGATATAGCTGTGAACATTTTTATGATGCTCTGCATTTACCAATTCGTTCATTGAAACAACATTTTGTACAGCATCAGGAAGTTTTTCACCTTTTAACTCAGCTAAGAAGCCTTCATAGACAAATACTAATCCTTGCCCACCACTGTCTACTACACCTACTTCTTTTAAAACAGGTAATAGGTCAGGTGTTCTATTTAAAGATGCTTTTGCTTCTTTCACTGTATCTTCGACGATAGCAATAATATCATCATTCGTTTCTGCAGATTGAACCGCTTTCTTCGCGGCATCTTTCGCAACTGTTAGAATGGTTCCTTCTACAGGCTTCATTACTGCCTTATATGCTGTTTCCACACCAAATTGTAAAGCATCTGCAAATTCTTGACCAGTTATCGATTCCTTTTGCTCAATATGTTTGGAAAATCCACGAAATAATTGAGAAAGAATAACCCCTGAATTTCCTCTAGCTCCCATTAATAAACCTCTTGATAATGAGGTTCCAACTTTACCGATATGTGATTGAATATTCTTTTGAACTTCCTTCGCACCAGAAGTCATCGATAAATTCATATTCGTCCCTGTATCTCCATCTGGCACTGGAAAAACATTTAACGCATCTACATATTTAGCATTAGAGGATAAATGGTTTGCACCTTGGATTACCATTTCGGCAAAACGCTTTCCTTCTAAAACTGTAATTGACACTGTGTTTCCTCCTCTACTACGGGTTCGTCACACGAACTCCCTGAACGTAAATATTAACCGAGTCAACGGCAAGTCCAACTGTCTTATTGAGTGTGTATTTTACTTTTGATTGAACATTGTGCGCAACCTCGGAGATTTTCGTTCCGTAACTTACAATGATATACATATCAATATGTACTTCTTCTTCCACTTTTCGAACGATTACACCACGTGTAAAGTTTTCTTTTCGCAAAATATCTGTTAGACCGTCTTTAATTTGACTCTTTGACGCCATTCCAACAATACCATAGCAGTCTATTGCTGCCCCACCTGCGATTGTAGCGATCACTTCTGTAGATATATCAATCTGTCCGAAATTCGTTTTTAGTTCAATGGACATGAGTTTTCCCCCTTTGGAATTGCTCCTTGACTACTGACATTTTACTATAACCACTACTTTTTTGAAAGCTATAGTTAAAAAGCTTATTAATATTATATAACAAAACAATACTTCTATTAAAGCATTGGCATAAATTCAGAAAAAAGTTACTAATTTTACTATTCCCATAAAGACTTGGAATAAACAACATAGTTTTGATGTCAAGGAAATTTTCTTGAAAGCTTTTAATCCAACTATTGCATTCATTTAAGTTGTATGATAAATTATTAAGGTATCTGTAACGAGGATTATTTAGCAGACTATAAGTAAATTGCTATCTATGACTTTTCAAACTCATTTTAATGAGTTTCTGTAATAAGGAGGGAAATATACATGCCACGTAAATGTGTTATCACTGGAAGAAAAACAACTACAGGTAATGCTCGTTCCCATGCTATGAACGCTAACAAACGTACTTGGGGAGCTAACCTTCAAAAGGTTCGTATTTTAGTAGACGGTAAGCCTAAACGTGTTTGGGTATCTGCTAGAGCATTAAGATCTGGTAAAGTAGAACGCGTTTAATCAGATCGCAATAAAAAAGGACATGTCACATGTCCTTTTTTATTTTGTCTTTCTAACTCTAACCAACTCTAAAAGCTAAACCATATAAGTACAGTAAGTTTTCGATATTCTCCGCCCTATTCACGAAAGGTTGTCTTTACAAAAAAAATCCGCAGAATTTTTTGTTAGTCCTTCTTAAAGGTTCCTAACATTGCTCGGACAAGTCCCCCTAAAAATTTCGGCAATTTAATGGTATAAAATCTCATGAATACTGTCCCTCCTTAATCAATAAACATCCCTAGCACTTACATATCCTATTCAGATAAAACAAATTGGTACCATGATTAGTCAAATTTTAATCACAACTTCTTATTACCATTAATATGCCTTCATCAAAGGAAAAAGTACCAGTTTCTCGAATTAGTTCATTACTTATACATAATGTGCTGCTAGCAGGAAGGTTTCTCCTTACTAAAGGGTATTTAAAACCTTCTAAAGTTAGACCTACAATCTTTGTGCTATAAGGGAAAAATGAAATATACTTATACTCACTCATTCTGTCAATAGTATAGGCGCCCGCTTGGACAACCGCTACACTATTTTGTTTATCGATTATCTCCACTTCTATATTTTGATTGTCGATAGCACTTCTAAGTAACAGCTGAAGATTAGCTATTGTATGATCAAGTCTCCCACCCGTTGCACCGAATAGTCTAATAACAGTTGCTCCTTCTTTAATCGCCCATAGAAGTGCAAGCTCCATATCTGTTTCATCTTTTTCTGGTTTGAAGCGTTTAATAATCCCTGTTTTTTCTTCCATCTTGTGTAACTCAACTTGTGAAATAGAATCAAAATCACCGAAAGCGGCATATATGGGGATTGATTTTTCCATCAAATACATAACGCCTCTATCGACTCCAATCCAACAAACATCTTTCGGGAATTTTTCTAAATCAGGAATATACTGCTTAGGACCACCGGCCATAATATGCACAATCATTGTTCTCCTCCTTTATTTTTCTTTCTATCTATTTCTATACAAAAATGCAGACTCTTTTATATAACCCTTTGTTTACTTTGCTTGTATGGCCAAACTGCCAATCAAACAATTCCTACAAATAGCTATAGAAAGAATCTGCTTTATCATGGACATAGAAAGTCCAGTTACCCTAGTATCTAGGTTTTCTATCTTTAATTTCTTGAAGGAAATCTTTATAATGCTCATAACGATATGCTGGAATTTCGTTGTTTTCCACAGCTTCTTTGACAGCGCATTTAGGTTCTGAAAGATGGAGGCAGCCTCTAAATTTACAGTCTTCGCTTACTTTTTCTATTTCAGGAAAACAATAATTTAAGTCTTCTGCTTCTATTTCAAGAAATTCAAGTGAGCTAAAGCCTGGTGTATCTGCGATAAGTCCATCACCAATGGAAATAAGCTCTACATGTCTTGTTGTATGCTTTCCTCTACCTAAACTTGAAGAGATTTCATTTGTCTTTAAGTCTAAATCTGGTCTAATTACATTTAATAAGGAAGACTTTCCTACACCTGATTGTCCGGCAAACACGGATATTTTATCTTTTAAATAGGGCAATAGCTGTTCTATCCCTGCTTCGGTTTCAGAAGAGGTTAAAATGACAGGATATCCAACAGCTTCGTATTGTGCTGCAAACTCCTTCATTTTTGCTACTTCATCGCTGCTTGCTAAATCCATTTTCGTTACACAGATTAGCGGATCAATTCTGTTATATTCGATTAGCACAAGAAAACGATCTAATAATGCTGTGCTAAACTCAGGCTCTACGCTTGAGAATACAAGAATCGCCTGATCTACATTTGCAATTGGCGGTCTTACCAGTTCATTTTTTCTATCTTTTACTTCTAATATATAACCATCTGTCTCGTTCTCCGCCTGAAAAACTACTTCATCCCCTACTAAAGGGGTCACCTTATTTTTTCGGAAAACGCCTCTTCCTCGGCATTGTATTAATTGCCCTTCACTTAATACATAATAAAATCCACTTAATGCTTTAATGATTTTGCCTTTAGGCATACATATAACGCTCCTTACTACTTTTAGCCTCTTAAACCATTTTTATATGTGTCTAAAAAGAAGCATTCCCTTTTACCAACATTTCAAACCAAGCTCAACTTATCCATTAATCTGGGTAGGGAACTTCTTCATCAAGGATAACAACACTATCAATTTGCACACGATAGTACCCTTTTTGCCCTTCTGGAATCTGAAGATAGATTGTTTTTTTCGTATTTTCAGTGATCGTAAACGTTTCAGCAGGTTCTGTCATGCTATTATTAAAATCACCTATATAAATTCTTACTGTTTGTTCAACTGGCTTTCCCTCAGGTGTCATTTCAGTTGGTTCATAAGGGATCGAAATTTCTTTCATTACTTCTTTCGGCTGTACTTCTTTCTTTCCTTTAGACAAGACAACGGAAATTTCCGCCCCTTTTTTCAAGTTCGTTCTAGGCTCTGGTGATTGTGAAATGACCAATCCTTTTTCTACTGAATCACTATATTCTTCAGTAAACGTTACCTTTAATCCAACATCGTCAACGTAATCATTTACTTCTTTTTTCGTATAATCCGTTAAATCTTTTATGCTAATTAGCTCTGCACCTTTACTGATAGTAAACTCAATGGTTGTTTCCCCTGGAACTACTTCCTCATTTGGTTCAATACTTTGGGCTAATATCGTTCCTGGTGGTTCGTTCTCATCAAATTCTTCTACACTGTCGACATCTTTAAACCCTTCTAATAGTTTAACAACATCTTCATAATTTCTACCGACATAATCACTTAAGACCACTGTCTCTTTTCCTAAGCTTTCGTAAACGGTAATTTCTGTCCCTTCTCTCCGGGCACTACCCGCACTTGGACTTGTTTTAATGACATGTCCTTTTTCAATGTCCTCACTATTTAAGCTGATGGTGTCAGACACAACAAATCCATTTTGTTCAAGTTCTGCCTTCGCTTCATCCACTTCTAGACCAGTGACATCTGGAACTTCAATATCTTCTGGTTCAAGCAAGTCTGGCAAGACAAATATCACCAAACCCATTAGTAATACTAATACAATAAAGGTCGAAACAATAATTGCAGCTATTTTCTTACCTTTTTTCTTGTCTTTTTTCTTGGTTTTTTTCCCTTTCTTTTCTGGCTTCTTCGGCTTTTCTTCTACTTGCTGCTTCCCAGGTTCTTCTTTATCATATTTATGAACAATCGTTTCATCAAAATTTTTATACAAACCATCATTGGTGATGACAGGGATTGCTTTTGTTGCTTCATCATCAATTGGAATCGCAAACTTAGGTTCATCCATTCTTTCCAGATCAAGGGCAGTGCGCAAATCATCAGACATTTCTTCTGTACTATTATATCGATAAAAAGGATCCTTTGCGGTAGCTTTTAGCACGATATTTTCTACACTTTGTGGAATTCCTTCATTCCATCTTCTAACACTAGGTGTTTCAGACTGCAAATGCTTTAACGCAATCGAAACCGCAGATTCTCCTGAAAAAGGAAGTCTTCCTGTTAATAATTCAAACATCACAATCCCAAGGGAATAAATATCAGACTTTTTATTCGCCATTCCGCCACGCGCCTGCTCTGGTGATAAATAATGAACAGAACCTAGCACAGAATTTGTTTGGGTAATACTTGTTGCACTTAATGCCATGGCAATTCCAAAATCGGTTACTTTTACATTCCCATCTTTATCTATTAAAATATTATGAGGTTTAATATCCCGATGAATAATATGGTTCTGATGGGCATGCGCGATTGCCGATGTAATTTGTTGCATAATTGCGATAACTGTCTCGACAGAAAGCGGTGAATTTTTATGTATATATTGTTTTAATGTATCGCCTTCCACATACTCCATTACAATATAATAGATGTCTCCTTCTTCCCCAACATCATAAATACTAACGATATTTGGATGAGCTAAGCTTGTTGCTGATTGTGCTTCCCGGTGAAATCGTTTAATAAATTCTTCATCATTGACATAATCAAGTCTTAGCATTTTGACTGCTACATCTCGATCAAGAATCATATCATGCGCAAGATAGACGTTTGCCATTCCACCTCCGCCAATCATATCTAATACCTTATAGCGACCACTTATTCTTTTCCCAATCATCATTGCTTGTCACCTGCTTGATGATCATCCTGATGCTCTAATATAACGACAGTGATATTATCTTCCCCACCATTTATATTAGCTGTTTCAATTAAAGTAGAAGCTTTTTCTTCAAGCGAATACTCTTTTTCAAGGACTTCTTTCATTTGTTGATCTGTTACTTTATTTGATAATCCATCGGAACAAATAAAAATAATGTCCCCTTCTTCAAACATAATCGTCATCACATCAATATCTAACTGGGCATCTGTTCCTAGTGCTCGTAATACGACATTTTTTCGCGGATGATGTTCAGCATCCTCTTTGGAAATTTGGCCCATACGAACTAATTCATTTACTAAGGAATGATCTTCTGTTATTTGCTTAAAGCCATCTTCATTATATAGATAGCATCTGCTGTCCCCCACATGTGCAATCGTCGAAAAATTCTCTGTACTGATGACACCAATAATGGTTGTTCCCATGCCTTCACATTCTGGATGGGTCGAAGCATAGTCGAAAACATATTGATTGACCTTTAATATATTGGATTTCAACCAGTTTTCTGCTTCATCTGCAGTTTGAATTTCTTCTACCATTGCCCAAAGCTCTGTCAATTTTTCAACAGTGAGAGAGCTTGCAACATCACCTGCACGGTGTCCGCCCATGCCATCTGCTACGATGGCAAGGCGTTGACCGCTTTTATTTCTAATAATTGCTCCACTATCCTCATTATGTTGTCTAACTTTCCCCTTATCAGTCATAAAAATTTGACTCAAAGGTGATCACCTCGTCTCTTCTTTTCTCTCCTTCGCACGAAGCTGTCCACATGCAGCATCGATATCTGAACCTTGCTCACGACGAATTGTTACATTTACTCCATGTTTCTTTAACGTTTTTTCAAATAAAAAGATTTGATCTTTCGGTGTTCTTACATAATCTCTTTCTGGTACATAGTTAACAGGAATTAAGTTAACATGGCACTTTATTCCTTTTACAAGCTCAGCTAGCTCTTCTGCATGCTCCACTTGATCATTTACATTACCAAACAGACCATACTCAAAGCTTACTCGTCTTCCTGTTTTATCCACATAATAACGAATTGCTTCAATTAAATCAGGTAGTTTATAAGCGCGGTTGATCGGCATTAGTCTGCTTCTTAGCTCTGTATTTGGAGCATGTAGGGAAACAGCAAAGTTTATTTGCATATTTTGGTCTGCAAATTCATAAATTTTTGGGATAATACCACTAGTTGAAACAGTGATATGTCTTGCACCAATATTTAACGCTTGTTCATGATTAATAATTTTTAGGAAACTTAACATACTAGCAAAGTTATCAAATGGTTCGCCAATTCCCATAATAACAACTGAACTTACACGTTCACCTAATTCATCTAATGCCTGTTGTACTTTTACGACTTGAGCAACGATTTCTCCTGCTTCTAAATTTCTTTTTAATCCACCTAATGTAGAAGCACAGAATGTACATCCGATTCTGCAGCCTACTTGTGTTGTTACACATACAGAATTGCCATATTCATGGCGCATTAAAACGGTTTCGATGGAATACCCATCATGTAATTCAAATAAAAACTTAATTGTTCCATCATTAGATGTTTGCTGAATAAGCGTGTTTAATGTTGTAATCGTAAAATTTTCTTGCAGCATTAGCCGTAGATTTTTTGATAAGTTAGACATATCTTCAAAAGAGGTTACTCTCTTTTTATATAGCCATTCAAAAATTTGGTCAGCACGAAATGCCTTTTCATTATGTTCTGTTAGCCAATCCTTTAATGCTTGTAATTCCATTGAGTAAATCGAGGGAATAGTTGGTTCTGCCTTTTGTCTTCTTCTTGATGATGTTTTTACTTGTTCCATCATTGCACCTTCTTTCTTAATGCTGCAATATAAAAGCCATCGGAGCCAAAATACTGCGGTAAAATCTGTAATTCGTTTCCATCTGTATATTGTTTAATGTCGGCCGGTAATCGTTCCCCTAAAGTTAAATCTCTTTCAAAATGGGAATTGTCCGCCAAAAATTTTTCTACCACTTCTTCATTCTCTGCTTTATCAATCGTACATGTACTATATACTAATAATCCACCTTTTTTTAAGAGGGAAGAGACAGAAGCTAATAAATCCAATTGAATTTTTTGCAAACGATCAACATCTGCTTCTGTTTTTGTATACTTCATATCCGGTTTTCTTCTCATTACGCCAAAACCTGAACATGGTGCATCAAGAAGAATACGGTCAAAGCTTTCTTTCTCAAGGCTGCTATCTAGCTTTCTTGAATCCATTGCCTTTGTTTCAATCGTTGATAAATCCAAACGTTCTGCATTTTGCTTAATAAGCTTTACTTTATGCTCATGAAGATCAATGGAAAGAACTTTTCCTTCCTTATTCATCTTCTCCGCAATATGTGTCGATTTACCACCAGGAGCGGCGCAAGCATCCAATACAGAATACGGCTTGTCTACATCTAGTGCATAAGCAACAATCATAGAGCTTTCATCTTGAATTGTTAACATTCCTTTTTCAAAAGCAGTTGAATGGGCTACATTTCCTTTTAATACCTTAATCCCTTCTGGAATTACCCCACTAGCTTCAACTTGGAATCCTTCTTCTGTTAAAAGGGATATGCATTCTGAGACAGAGATTTTTGTAGTATTTACCCTAGCTGTTTGCATTGGTGCTGTTAAATTAATTTCACACATCTTCTTCGCTTCTTCTAGCCCTAGCTGCTCCACCCATCTTTTTACAAGCCAGCGGGGATGACTTGTTTCAATAGCAAGTCGCTCTATTTCATCTTGAATTCCGCTAAAAGCTGGCAAGCCCTGTCTAAGGATATTCCGTAAAACAGCATTTACTAGGCCGCTAATTCCTTTATGACCCCTTTTTTTCGCAATTTCTACCGCTTCATTGATTGCAGCATGATCTGGAATGCGATCCAAATATATTATTTGATACAGTGTCATCTGTAAAAGAATATGCACCCAAGCTTCCATTTTCTTTCCTTTATTAATCAAAGGATGAAGATAAAATTCAAGCGTCATTTTTCGTTGAAGTGTCCCATATACGATTTCCGTTAGCAAACCAATATCCTTTGAGGGAATCTCATTTTTTTTAATCGTTGTATTTAATAATAGATTACTGTACGCTTGATTTTTTTGAATACTCTCCAAAATATCCAACGCTGCTTCCCGAACATTTTTTCTAGTTTTCTTCATTTGTTACTCCTAATACTTCATTTACTTGCATCTTGCTGCCAGCGCCGCGTAAAAATTGACCAATATCCATTTTCTTCTTCCCTGCTGGTTGCACTTCTGTTAATTGAATATAGGTGTCATTGCCCGTTGCTATAACTGGACCTTGATCTGTGATTTCTACAATTGTTCCAGGAGCCGCTTCTTCCGTTTTCGCTACTTTCTTTCCTGCCCATACTTTCATCACTTTCCCTTGATATAGGGTAAAGGCTACTGGCCATGGATTTAAGCCACGAATTTTATTATAAACTTCTTCTCCAGAAGTCGACCAATCGATTTTCTCATCTGAACGTTTCAAATTCGGTGCAAACGTTGCCTCCTCGTCCTTTTGAGGAATAGGAATAATTTCTCCTGCTAACAGTTTAGGCAAAGTTTCAGCTAATAAATCACTTCCAACAACACTTAATTTATCATGAAGTGTTCCTACTGTATCTTCTTCTTCAATTTTCACTTCTGCAACGGAGATAATGTCACCAGCATCTAATTTCTCTGCCATATACATAATCGTAATACCCGTTTTCTCTTTTCCTTGTAAAATACTATAATGAATTGGGGCTCCGCCTCTTAATTCAGGAAGCAAGGATGCATGAACATTTACACAACCGTATTTCGGTGCATCTAATAGCTCTTTTGGCAAAATTTGTCCAAACGCAGCAGTCACGATTATATCTGGATTTAGGGAAATAATTGTCTTTAACTCTTCTGATTGACGAATTTTTTCTGGTTGATATACAGGGATATTATGCTTTAGCGCTTCTACCTTTACTGGTGGCGGTGTTAGCACTTTTTTTCTGCCAACAGGACGATCAGGCTGGGTAACAACAGCAATCACATCATACTTTTCTTCTAATAATCTTTGTAATACAGGAACAGAAAAGTCTGGAGTTCCCATAAATACTACTTTAGTCATTTGCTTCCACTCCTTCTAGCTCATCTTCCTCTAGATAGCGAATTACTTTAGAAGTAAATAATACTCCATCTAAGTGATCCATTTCATGCAAAATCGCCCGTGCTAAATATTCTTCTGCTTCTATTATATATTTTTTTCCTTTTCTATTTTGAGCCTCTACTTTAATTGAAAACGGACGATCAACATCCCCGAATAATCCAGGAAAGCTTAAGCAGCCTTCTGGTCCGACTTGAGAGCCGTCTACTTCTAATAAAATAGGATTAATTAATTCCAGTGTACCCATTTCATCATCAATATCTACTACGGCTATGCGTTTTGCTATCCCGATTTGCGGTGCAGCAAGGCCGACACCATCAAATTCAATCATTGTATCATACATATCGTTTAGTAGCTTTGCTAATTTCTTATCAAATACTGTAACTTCCTCACATGGTGTTTCTAACACCGGATCTGGAAACATTACAATTTGTTTTACTGCCACATTATTTCCTCCAAACGTTTAGAGCGCAATTTCAGTTTAAATAATTTTTAACCGAAGACTATTTTCAAATTTATTGTTCCTTTTATCTAAATAAAGTTCGTACAAACAGCCTATGCAAAAACTCATTCCTTTTTGTATTTTATCAAACCCTGCTACTAAATAGCTATGTATTCCTTTTGGAAATTAATAAGTTCCTTCCTATTTTGGGCTAACAAAATAAAAACCCATGTCAGAAAAACTCAGGATAACTTTAACCATCCATCATTTTCGCTGTCATGAGCCTTGAACATTTTAACATATTACCATGCAAAAAGAAAGGAGCGGTTCCCCGCTGATTGAGTCAAGTTTTTGTGGGAGTTTTTTTAGCTCCCTTTTTTATAAAGTAAAACCTCTAAGATTGTATCCGCTTTCTAATTGGTTTTGTTCTTCCAACTGTTGATTCTCTCTTTTTTTAAAAACCTTTTAATCCCTGTAAGGCAAAGTGAATGGGTTTTCCAATCGCCTGATTTAAGTATGGCAGGTTCTGACGCACGGTTTCTGTTACTAATTTTGTGGATATTTTTCTTTTCGGTCGATGCTCTTTCTTTGATTTTTCCGTGGCTTTTTCCCATTTTCCATATATCGTTTGGATAGATAGATCATCCTTCAACCCAATCCACAAACGTGCCATGCTCATGACCCCTTTTTTGCTCCATGCTCTTCCATTTTTTAATCGTTTGGCTAATTGATTCATCATTGCTTCTGCACTTCCCATTGGTCGATACGCTGTCG